>WBUW01000107.1 GCA_008933495.1 Pseudorhodoplanes sp. | reverse complement strand
CTCGGCGTCCATCGCCGCCGCGTTGGCTGCGAACGGCCGCGCCTTGTCCGGCGCGCCGGCCAGCGCATGAATGCGCGCCAACTGGAAATGTCCTTCGGCAAATTCGGGCGCCGAATCCAGGATGGCCTGAAATATCCGTGCCGCCTGCTGGCGGCCGCCGTCGGTGCCCTCGCGCAGAAGCGACATCGCCTCGGCATAGACATCGGGCACGCGCCGGTTCTCACCGCGAAACGCCATGCGCGCGGTCTCGAAGCGCCAGTGCGTCGAGCGGACGAGTGCGGCGAGTTCGTCGGGCGACCGCATGGCGTGCCTTATCCTACGGTGCCGGGCTTGCGTGAACGGACGTCATGCGTCCGGATCGGGCCGGCGCCTCCTTGCCGCGCGGTCCCGGCGGCCGGAGTGCTAGCGCCGGTCATGCGGGATCGGGTGCGCGCACAGCGCGAAGATATAGTGCGCCATCTTGTGATAGCCGGTATGGACGACCTCGTCGTTCATGCTGAACATGAACACGGCGCGGAAAAAGCTCTGCATGAGCGCCTTGAGGTCGGGCGCGCTTTTGCAATTGACGTGCCCCGCCTTGCTGCCTTCCGACGCATAGGCCTGCGATTCGAGCGAGGGCATGCCGACGACCATGACGGCGTCGTCGGTGAGCGAGGCCATGATGTTTCCGATAAAGGTTTTTTCGTCCGCGGCGTCGACGTGCTCGAGGACGTCGAGCAGATAGGCCGCATCGAATTTCTGCGGCAGCGTGGCTTCGACGAAGTTATGGACGAGCGCGGTGTAAGGATATTCCGGCGGCATGTGGGCCAGCGCGCTGGCGATAAATTCCGGATCGAAATCGGTGACGGTCAGGCGTTCCACTTCCTGCTTGATAATGGGTGCGTTGAAGGCGTCGCCGCAGCCGATCTCGAGCACGTTCTGGCGCCCGGCAAGCATCTTGGCGGCAAACTTGTAGCGTGCCTGCGAGAAGAGAAACCGTCGCGGGTCGTAGATCCATTCGCGGCTCTTCAGAAGCCCGAGCTTGATCGATCCGCGTGTCTCGGCGAATTCGACGTTCGGCTGGTTGACCGGGTCCCTCATTTTCCGTGTGGACATTCGTTCGTCACCTGGATTGCGCAGTCGATATTTCGTTGGGTCCTGATGTCGGCGATCGGCAAATGCGAAAGAGCGAAATTAGGCGGTCCCGTTGCCGCCGCGGACTGTGTGAAGACGATCTCCAAACATGGCAAGCCCAAAAACACGCGGCAACGTGCGGCCGAACGCGCCTGCAAAGAACCGCACCATCCGGCCGCAGGCATTTGGCATTTTATTTTCTCATTATGCCAGTGTATACAGACCGCGCATCGGTCACGGCCAATCAGACATCGGAATGTCTCCTCCTGCCGAAATACGGCGAAAACTGACCATTGTCGTGCCTGCCTATAATGAGCAGGCCCGCCTCCCGACCACGGTGAAAGAGGTCATGGAGGTGGCAGCGAGTCTGCTGGACGAATTCGAGGTCATCCTCGTGGATGATGGCAGCACGGACGCCACCGGCGAGATCGCCGATCGCCTGGCCGGCGCGTTTCCGGGCGTCACGGTCGTCCATCATGGACGGAATATCGGTGTCGGGAAGGCCTTCGAAAACGGCGTCGGGCGCGCGCGCTACCCTTGGATAACGCTGGTGCCCGGCGACAACGCCTTTCACAGGGATGCGCTCAAAGCGGTGTTCGCCGCCGTCGGCAAGGCCGATCTGGTCATTTCCTACCGCTCGAACCTGGAAGAGCGCAGCCTGATACGGCGGGTGATGTCGTGGACCTGCACGGCGCTCGTGCGGGTCATCACCAAAGCCAACATACGCGACGCGCACAGTCTTTATGTTTTTCCGGTGAGCGTGGTTCGCGAAATCGGCCCGCTGCCGGTCGATAACCGTTATCATCTCGCAACCCTGACGTATCTTCTGGGGCGCTGCAAAACCTTCGTGCAGGTTCCCGCGCGCCTGACGCCGCGGCCGGATGCAAGCTCGCGCGTCAAGCTCAAAATGACCATCTTCAAAACCTGGCTCGTTCTCACCATGCTCTGGCATTCATGGCGAAAGCACAGCGTGCGGAAAGGAAATGTGGCCCGCGAGCTTGGAATCGACCTGCCGGCACCGACGGCCGCGGCCGGTTCTGCGCCCGTGGCGCGCAAGAGCCGTGAATGAGAGCCGTGAATGATTGCGGCCGCATCCGGTCGTCAACGCCGGGCTAGAATTTTCGTCGCGTGAGCGATGCATAGACCGTTTCGCGACCGAAAATTGCAGCGAAGGCCTTCAGTCCGGCGATATCGCGTGGCGCAGGAGCGGGCTTGAGCAAGGCGTCCCGCGCCTCCCTGAAGGCGCGGGCGAGGCCGGCGTCGATATCGTCGAGGCTTGCCGCAAAGTTGCCGACCGCTTCGGCGAACGCGCGCAGGTCGGCATCGAAATCGCTCTTTCCGTCGTTAAGCCTGGCCTCGATCCGCAAGGCGCGCTCGTGGGCGGCGGCGGCTACCGCCTCGATACGCTGATTGTCTTCCGGCGCGCGTGGCGGAAATGTGTGCCGGTAGTCAATGAAATTATGGCTGTTGCGCAGGTAGCTCCGGAGGAAAGCGTCGTTGAAGCGGCGGTCGTCACCGTGCAGGACCTTGAACCATCGCCAGTCCGAATGAAAAACCGGATTGGTGCCCAGCATGTCGAGCTCATCCCCCAGCTCTTCGACGACGATATGCGGCGGAATCACCACATTGAGAAAGTGCGGGTTCAGCAGGCAATCGTCGATCCAGCTCGCATGGCTTCGCGTCATCCCCGCGATCGTGGCCAGGTGCGGGCTGAAAGCCTCGGCCAGGATGCGCCCGCGGCGGGCGAAATCCGCCTCGTCCCTGACCAGCAGGTCGGCCATGACCTTGCGGATGATATTGGCGACGAAGCCGGGCATCGGCATGAAGGTCATGACCAGGACGCCGCCCGGCGCGAGGAGGCTCCCCAGTTTGCGGATCAGGGCGCGGTCGCCGGGAAGGTGGCCGAGCCAGTTCTCGCAGATCACCACGTCGTAGGTGTCGGGCGGGCTGAAATCCTGAAACAGCCTGGCCTCGACCACGGGCGCGGTGTGCGGCAGGCCGAACTGGGCAAAGGCCGCGGCAATATCGTCGCGCGCGACCGGGTTCGGCTCCAGCAGCGTCAGCGCCTTGGGCATGCAACCGGCGACGTACAGGCTGTTCTGTCCGGTGCCGGCCGCTACCTCCAGCACGCGTGCCCCTCGAAATGCGAAGGGAGGCAGTCCGAGGCTGCGATAGAGCGATTCGCGGCGCTGCAAATGCGCGACCAGGTCGCGCGTGTCGTAGTGGGTCGGCGAAAGCCCGTGCTTGAGATAATAGGCGAGGTGGCCCTCGGTCGAATAAATGGCCTTGTCGTCTGGCATGTTCGCAGGTCTGGAAAAAAGCGGGACGATCCGGTTTTGGACGCTCAACCGTCATTCCGGTAGAAACGCCGGAAGTGTGGCATGATGCCGATGAGTTTGGAAATCGCCCCAATTCCCGGGGCGAGGGTTGCGACCGCCAGCGCCAGCGCGGCGCCCGGGATGTCGCCTGGCCGTTCGGAATGACGGCAGGCCTCGGCGATGATCGTGACGGCGTAGATGGACGCGACCGGCAGCCAGACATAGGCCCAGAACGGAACGATGGCCATCGCTGGGGCCGACAGAAGAAACAGGACGAAGGCCGTCGGCAACTGGCTGATCAGGATCGTCCGGTTCATCTTGATATCGACCGTCTGATCGATGCGTTTCAGCAACGTCTCCATGGCAAATCCGCCATAGGCGAGCCGCTGCTTGATGAATTCCGGAAGCGATCTGTTCTTGTGATAGACGAGAATCTCCGGGCGATACAGGATGGGGCGGCCGCTCTTGACGAGGCGGGCGCAAAACTCGACGTCCTCGCCGCCGAACAGGCGCTCGTCCATGCCCCCGATGGCCAGATATTCGTCGCGCCGGACGATCAGATTGACGGTCGGAACGTTGTCAACCAGACGCGGCGCGGCCGGGCGCTTGATATAGTGGGCGTTGTGAGACCCGAACGCGCTTTTCAGCGCAATGCCGACAATTCGTTCGGAATAGGGTTCGTCCTGCGGCGAAACGTTTGGGCCGGCCACCGCGCCGACCTGCGGATTCTCGTCCAGCGCACGGACGGCGCTGTCGAGCCATCGCGCTTCGGGATATGCGTCGCTGTCGATGAAGGCGATGACGCGCCGCGCGGTCTCGCGCGCGCCGCGATTGCGCTTGGCGGCGATGGTGACAGGACCGGTGACGACGACGCGGGTCGTCCCGGGCGGCGCGATCGCGTCGTCAAAATGATCGGCCAGGACAATGATTTCCGCTTGCGGGCAGGTCCGGCTGCAAACATCGATGCATTTTCGCGTCAGCGCGCCGACATTGACGCACGGTATGACAATCGCCGCGTCTTTATGCGGCGCATTCGAACGGGCGGCCTCAGGGTCCGCCTGGCCGGCCAAGTCAGACATCTAAGTCAGACATCTAAGTCAGACATCTAAGTCAGACATCCCCGGATGACGCACTGATTTGCGCAACGCTCTCGCCGATTCAGATATAGGCATCAGCACCTTATCCTGGATCGAGCGAGGCTGCGATGGCAAACCCGACGGGTGAATCGGAATCCGACGTTGTTCGGCTCGATTTCGACCGCCGCCTGATGCTCCAGTTTCGCGGCTCCGTAGTCCCCTCCGATTCTGGGCTGCTCGCCTATCGCGAACTCGACGACGCACTCGGTCTGACCGCGATAAGGGGCGAGATGCTCGCTGACGCTCGCACCGGCAAGAATGGTCGGCATGCATTGGCGGGGCTGTTCCGGCAGTCGGTATTTGGTCGCCTTGCCGGATACGAAGACGTGAACGACGCCGATCGCCTGCGTCATGATCCGGCGATGCGCTGGGTTGTCGGAGGCAAAGCGGCTCAGGGCTGCGCGGCTTCGCCGAGCCGGATGGGCCGCTTCGAGACGCAGTGGCTCGCAGCACCCGAGAACCTCTCTGCTCTTGCCGACTTGTCCGATCAGTGGATCGATCTTGTGCACGGCCGACGACCGCCGCGTGGCATCGTGCTCGACATGGATTCGAGCGTGAGCCCGACCCATGGCGAGCAGGAGAGCAGCGTCTGGAACGGCCATTACGAATGCACCTGCTATCATCCGTTGTTCATCTTCAACCAATTCGGCGACCTGGAGAGCTTTATCCCCGCGTCGGCTTCATCGTGACGAACATGAGCCGCCCGCCCGAGCGCGTTGTTGCCTTCTATAACAAGCGCGGAACATGCGAGCAGTGGATCAAGGAGGGCAAGGGCGCGATCAAGTGGATGCGGTTGTCATGCCGGACGTTCGCCGCCAACGCGGCGCGGCTCCAGCTTCATGCGCTGGCCTACAATCTCGGCAATTTCTTGCGCACACTGGCGACGCCCGAGCCGATCAAGGACTGGTCGCTGACGAGCCTGAAGGGCAAGCTGATCAAGATCGGTGCGAAGGTCGTGAGTCACGGTCGCTACATCGCTTTCCAGATGGCCGAGGTCGCCATTCCACGGCAAATGTTCCAGGAGATATTGCGGCTCATCGCGGAACTACGGCCGCAGCCGCCACCGACACCAGCGTGAGACGACCGATGGTCATGCGTTCAAGGGCAACCGACGGCAGGAGTGCGCCCGAATGCCAGGGAAATTGGTCAGATCAGACCCCCGGACGCCGCCCGGGCGCGTGGAATGATGGCTGCAGTTGGCACCGCGCGCCCGTCTTGCGGTAACGCCGGCAAAGGGAGAGTATTCACGCCAGTTCGGAGTTCATCCGGGGAATACCGGATGGACTGTGGCGAGTCATTCACGAACGATATGGAGTCGATGAAATTGCCCCCGCCAATTAACGTCAGGGCTCCAGCGATCCGCGGGTTCATTGGCCGGAATCGGCTGTGCCCGATCGCATTGATCGTGCTCATGGTTGCGACAGGTGGGGCGCGCCCGTCGTGGGCGCTGGACTGTCCCGAATACAAGCGGCTCATTATGATGACAATTTCCGCCAGCCGATTGAACGAACAATCTCTACGAGAATATTGCCGATTGGTGGACGGGCTCGAACAGGCGGGCCCCCGAGGTTTCGAGAGGCTGGAAGAGAGTTGTAATCAAGCCACGAACGCGCGTATAGAAAGGGAAGACTGGGAGGCGTACATGCGCCATTTCCGGTCAGCAGGGAATTGCGCGAAGTTTGGCCCCGGCGCACCGGTCCCGCGCAGGCCGGCGAATGGCGTGCGGCAGGCGGACGTTTCGGACCGATGCCTAGCCATTGGGCGGGAGCGAATCACGACCCAGTGTTTCAGAAGGGACGGCTCCTCATCACACTTCCGATCCGTGATGGTCAGAGCGAGTCGTGAGGCGGGGTGTCCCTCCACAGTCTACTTTGACTACTTCGATCCCGACGAGCAGCGGCAATACACGAGATTTGTGACCCCCTTGAGCGTGGACGTCTGCGGCGACGTCCCTCGAAACCTCCAACCGAGCGCACGTCAATAGTGGCGATGCTAAACATCTATTGCTGAGCAGCAGTCTCGCAGGCGTAGTCACGCCGACATAGCGATCTTTATCTCGGCAGGAATAGCCGTGCCGATCCGCCGCTTGCTTTCCAGTTCCATCATCGCTTTCGCGGTTGGTGCGTGGCGCTCGGCGACCGGGACATAAAACATTATTGCTGCGTGCCGGCGCGTGCGCCACGCGATCCCTGAGGACTGGCCATGCCCTGTATCATCGCCATCGTTTTTGCCTTCGCCGCCTTTGTCTTCGCGCCCCCCGTTTCGGCCGAATGTTCCTGGGATGAAACCCGCACCAAATGCAGCAAGGAGGAGCTCGACATCAAACTGCGCAGCCTGGAAGGATACGAGATTGCGCTGCTGGGCGTTCCGCTGGGCTACGGCGAATGGTTCATGGGATGCGCCGGTGCGCCATTGGTGGATGTGCGCTAAGTCAGACATCCTTGCCGAGGGCCGCGGCCACAAGGGCGGGCTGATAGCGCAATGTGGACAGAATGTTGAACGACCAGGCGCATTCGTAAGTGCAATGGCAATTGGTCTTCCTGATCCAGGTGCGCGTCTCCTGGGCCGTCTTGTCCTGCCACAGGCGCATGAAGTCGTAATCGTAGTCGCGAAGATTTCCCAAGGGCCGGTCCAGAATTTCGCACGGCCGCACGACGCCGTCGGCATTGATGATTCCAAACAGCGAGCCGGCCCGGCACGGGGAAATATAATGCGGCTCCATATATTGATCGCGCACGATGCTATAGACCAGCGCGTTCTTCTTGTTCATCAGGCGGCCCTGAAGCGAGCCGCGATCATAGCCTTCGAGCCGGCCGGACTTCATGTCCGCAAGCAGTCGCCCGATCAGTGCGGAATATGTCGCGTGAATGGCGCGCTTATGTTCCATCGGAATGCGATAAACGCCTTCATCGCGCACCACGCCGACGGTGAGGCTGCGAACGCCGTATTTTTCGATCAGCGCGTCGTAGATATTCGGCGCCGTCGCGTAATTGTCGTGCGACACCGTAATGCTGATATTGGCCTGCGCATTCTGGCTGAAACGTCTTACCTGATGATAAGACTTCATCGTATTCTCGAACAGGCCTTCGATCTTTCGTATCCGGTCGTGGTCTTCGGGAAATCCGTCGATCGAGAACGAAAAGATGATTTTTCGATCGGAAAATTCTTCCGTCAACGTTGCAAGGAACTTCTCGATTCGATCGGGGAGGCTTCCATTCGAGGTGATGAAGAGGGACCGTATCTGCGTGTTGCGAAAATAGCAGCGCGCAATGTCGATGAGCTCCTTGCGCGCGAAGGGCTCCCCGCCGGTCAGATTGACGTTCTGGAGGCTCGGGCCGAGCGAGGTCGTGATCCGGTCGATTTCTTCAACCGTCAGCTCGTTACGGAAGGTATTCGGATCGTCGAAGTCGATGAAACAGAAGGAGCAGCGCGCGTTGCAGCGGTGGGTCACGAAATGAACGATGCTGACCGGATATCTGCGGGTCAGGTGGACATTGGCGGCCAGCGAAACAATGTTGCCCATCGTGTTCTCGAAAGAAAATGCCGGGAGCTTCGGGTGCTCGAATCCGGAATTATGCGAAAGCAAATCTCGGCCGCGCCTGCCGGGCAATTCGGTATTTATTACAACAACTTCGGGGATGCAATGCGGCGATTTGGTTTGCATGCGGGCGCAAACGCTGGTTCCATGTCACAAGTTGCCGCACCCAAGGATCAAGGCTTGATCAAGGCATTTCCCGCGCCCGACAGCGGCCATCTGGCCTATTACCGGCA
>WBUW01000106.1 GCA_008933495.1 Pseudorhodoplanes sp. | reverse complement strand
GCGCGTCCGCGCCCGCGATCTGCTGGCCGAGCTCGCCGCCCACCCGGCCGTGCGCGCGCATGTGCGCGACCGCCTCGCGCACTGGAACGCGCAGCAGAAAGGCTCGTCGCAGCGGATCGAGCGGGTGATCCTGCTGCCCGACGCGGCCTCGATCGACCACAACGAGATCACCGACAAGGGCTACATCAACCAGCGGCTCGCGCTCGAGCACCGGCGCGCGCAGGCCGAGGCGCTGTTTGCCGCAACGCCCGGTCCCGACGTCATCGTCGTGCCCTGAGCGGCGCCCGGTCCGGGGCCGCTGCCGAACAGTTCGGCAAATTGCGCACAAAAACCGCTCAGTCTTCCGTTCGGTCGGCGTCGTTAAGCCGGTCCGGACCTCGATTGTGTTGGTGCGAAGCTTGCAGCTACCATCGGGCGCCGTCCGGATCTGCCGGCGGCGGACGGGGCGGCGATGGCGGTTGCGTTCGACGAAATGACCGGACAGGACGGCAAGTTGCGGCCGGCCTATCGGGAATTGTCGGCCTGGCTCGGCGAAATCCGGCCCGACGTGCTCGACTACCGGCGGCGCGAGGCGGAGTTCCTGTTCCGGCGCATCGGCATCACCTTTGCCGTGTACGGGGAGGCCGATTCCCAGGAACGCCTGATCCCCTTCGACGTCATCCCGCGCATCCTGTCGGCGCCGGAATGGGCGCTGCTCAGCCGCGGCCTCGAACAGCGGGTGACGGCGATCAACGCCTATATCCGCGACATTTACGGCAAGCGCGAATGCCTGCGGGCGGGCATCGTGCCGGAGGACCTGGTGTTCCAGAACCCGGTATTCCGGCCGGAGATGAACGGGCAGAAGGTCCCGCACGACATTTACGTTGCAATCGCCGGAATAGACATCGTCCGCGTCGACGATCAGACCTTCTACGTGCTTGAGGACAATGCGCGCACGCCCTCGGGCGTCTCCTACATGCTGGAAAACCGGGAAATCATGCTGCGCCTGTTCCCGGAATTATTCTCCCGCCATCGCATTGCGCCCGTTGACAATTATCCGGACGAACTGCTCGCCACGCTGCAATCGATCGCGCCCAATACCGCCGCCGCCGAGCCGACCGTGGTGCTGCTCACGCCCGGCGTCTTCAACTCCGCCTATTACGAGCATTCCTTTCTCGCCGACAAGCTCGGCATCGAACTGGTCGAAGGCCGCGACCTGTTCGTCAGGGGCGAGGAGGTCTTCATGCGCACGACGCAGGGACCCAAGCGCGTCGACGTCATTTACCGGCGGCTGGACGACGATTTCCTCGATCCGCTGGCGTTCCGTCCCGATTCCGTGCTCGGCGTGCCGGGTCTGATGTCGGCCTATCAGGCCGGCAATGTGACCCTGGCCAATGCCGTGGGCACCGGCGTCGCCGACGACAAGGCGGTCTACAGCTACATGCCCGAGATCGTGAAATTCTTCCTCGGAGAAGAGCCGATCCTCCGGAACGTACCGACCTTTCGATGCCGCGAGGACGAACACCTCGGCTATGTTCTGGACAATATCGACAAGCTCGTGGTCAAGGAGGTGCACGGCTCCGGCGGCTACGGCATGCTGATCGGCCCGGCCGCCGACAAGGCCATGCTCGCCGCCTTCAGGGCCAAGCTGAAATCCGCGCCGGCGAATTTCATCGCCCAGCCGACGCTGGCGCTGTCCACCTGCCCGACCTGCGTCGATTCCGGCATTGCGCCGCGGCACGTCGATCTGCGCCCGTTCGTGCTCACCGGGCGCGACAAGGTCCGCATCGTGCCGGGCGGGCTCACGCGCGTGGCGATGAAAGCCGGATCCTTGGTGGTCAATTCCAGCCAGGGCGGCGGCACCAAGGACACCTGGGTGCTCGACGGATGAGCGCGATCGCAAATCGGCACGTTTCCCGGATGCGGCGCAGCACGAAGTGGTGCGCCGCTGATCCGGGATCGTTGCAGGCCGGAACGGTCCCGGTTCTGCGGCGCAATGCTCCGCTGCGCTTCGCGCGGCGCCGCGCCCGGGACACGGGGTAATCATGCTCTCGCGCACCGCCGACAATCTCTACTGGCTCGCGCGCTATGTCGAGCGCGCGGAATATCTCGCGCGCATCCTGGAAGCGACCCAGCGTCTGACCGCGCTGCCGCTCGCCTATGTCGGCGAGAGCAATGAATGGGAATCAGCGGTCGCCACCGCCGGCTGCGCCGGCGCCTTCTATGCCGTGTTCTCCGAAGCCAACGAGGAGAACGTCACCGACTTTCTCGCCTTCTCCACCGCCAACCCCTCCTCCATCCGCTCCTGCTTCGAGGCCGCGCGCACCAATGCACGCGCGGTGCGCACCGCGCTGACCGTGGAAATGTGGGACGCGATCAACGGCACCTGGCTCGAATTGCGCCGCTACGGCAACGGGCCGACCTCGCGCGAGGAATTGTCGCGCTTCCTGCGCTGGGTGCAGGAATCCTCGCTGCGCTTCGACGGCTGCGCCTACCGCACCATGCTGCGCAACGACGCCTACTGGTTCACCCGGCTCGGCGTCTATCTCGAACGCGCCGACAACACCGCGCGCATCCTCGACGTGAAGTACCACATGCTGCTGCCGGCGCACGAGCAGGTCGGCGGCCCGCTCGATTACTTCCAGTGGGCGGCGATCCTGCGCTCGGTGTCCGCGCTCACCTCCTATCACTGGGTCTATCGCGAGAGTCTGAAGCCCTGGCTGATCGCCGACCTTCTGATCCTCAAGGAGGAGATGCCGCGCTCGCTCGCAAGCTGCTACGAGAACATCGTCACCAATCTGGACCGGATCGCCGCCGCCTATGGCCGCCAGGGGCCCGTGCAGCGGCTCGCGCGCAGCGTCCGCACCCGCCTCCAGAACAGCCGCATGGACGACATCTTCCAGCGCGGCCTGCACGAATTCATCCAGAGCTTCATCGCCGACAACAACCGGATCGGCACCACCATCACGCAGCAATATCTGACGTGACATCCGCGCCCTGAAACGCCATGCTGCGGCGGTGGCCGGCGGCAGGCCCGGATGCAGGCATGCCGACCCGGTATCAGCCCTTGCCAGATGCGTATCCTGATTTCGCACGACACGGTCTACCGCTACGCCAACCCGCCCGCGAGCGTGGTGCAGATTTTGCGGCTGACCCCGCGCAATCACGACGGACAATATGTCGGCTCATGGCGTATCGATATTTCGGCCGATTGCCGGCTCGACGCGCATGAGGATTCGTTCGGCAACCTGACCCACACGTTCAGCGTCGACGGGCCGGTCGAGGAGCTCGTCATTCATGTCGAGGGCGACGTCGATACCGAGGACACCAACGGCGTCGTGCGCGGCGCCATCGAGCGCTTTCCGCCCGGACTGTTCCTGCGCGAGACGCAACTGACGACGCCAAGCCCGGCCATCCGCGATTTCGCCGCCGCGCTGAAAGCGGCCGGCTACGGCGAGACGCTGAGCCTTCTGCACGGGCTGCTGGCGTGCCTTTACGAGGAGATGACCTTCGACGCCGATCCGACCCATGCGGCCACCACCGCCGCCGAGGCATTCGCCATCCGGCGCGGGGTCTGCCAGGACTTCGCGCATATTTTCATTGCCGCCGCGCGCAGCCTGGGCGTGCCGGCCCGCTATGTGAGCGGCTATTTCTTCCGGTCCGACGGCGTCAACGACCAGAATGCCGGGCACGCCTGGGCGGAGGCGTATGTGGCCGATCTCGGCTGGGTGGCCTTCGACCCGGCCAACGGCATATCCGCCACCGACGCCCATCTGCGGGTCGCCGCCGGGCTCGATTACCTTGGCGCCGCGCCCGTCCGCGGCACGCGCTATGGCGGCGGCGCCGAGAACCTCGCGGTGCGTGTTCGCCTCCAGCAGGCCCGGCAACAGGCCCAGAATTGACCAACGCCGGCGTTGCCGCAGCGGCAATCACGCCGCTATAAGGTGCCTCCGCGATGGGGAGCATGAGGCGCCATGACATATTGCTGCGGAATTCTGGTTCGCGAGGGCCTGGTCATGATCGCGGACACGCGGACCAATGCCGGCCTCGACAACATTTCGACGTTCCGCAAGCTGCATGTCTTCAGGCAGCCGGGCGAGCGGGTCATGGCGCTCGCCTCCGCCGGCAACCTCTCGATCAGCCAGTCGGTCGTCTCGATGCTCAACGAGGGCATCGAGAACAAGGAGACCGGCGAAATCGAAACGCTGATGAATGCGCCGACCATGTTCCAGGCCGCGCTGCGCATCGGCCGGTTGGTCCGCCACATTCACGACACCGAAGCCGCTGCGCTCGCAGCCGCCGACGTCAAGTTCGACGTGGCCTTCCTGTTCGGCGGACAGATCAAGGGCGGCCGGCTGCGCCTGTTCAACATCTATTCGGCGGGAAATTTCATCGAATGTACGACCGATACACCCTACCTGCAGATCGGCGAGCACAAATACGGCAAGCCGGTGCTCGATCGCGCGGTGACGTTCGAGACTGAATTGTACGATGCGCTCAAGATCGGTCTCATTTCGATGGATTCCACCATGCGCTCCAATCTCGGCGTCGGTATGCCGATCGACATCATGGCGGCCCGCCGCGACAACTGGGACGCCGACCTTAATTTCCGCATCGAGCCAGGCGAACCGTATTTTCACGACCTGCGCGAACGCTGGTCGGCGGCGCTGCGCGCCGCGCACATGGCGATACCCCGCCCGCCCTATGCGGGCAGCTAAAGCCGGGCGGCTTTTCTTCGAATCGTCATCCCGCTCCGGCTCTTTGGTCGAGCATGATCTTGTCCGAAGACCGCTTCACACGTTTCGCGGTCATGCTCCGGGACCGGCATTTACCCGCCATTAACGACGATTTTCGAAATAACCGCGGCGTGTCAGTGACCGCGCGCGCGATGGCCATTTTCAAGCCATCCGCAAGTTTTATTGATTATTTTTCCAGCCCCAGAATCCACGTCCAAGGGGCAACCGGTGACCGCGGAAACGCGCGTTCGGATCGACACGAACGCTCCCACACGCAATTGGGATCGCGTGCGGTTGAGCCTTGTCGCCCCCATTGCGATCATCGTCGTCGTGGCGATCGTCTGCATCGTGGTCGCCGTCCTGACATCGGCGCAACGCGCCGACGAGGTCGCCCTCGATCACGAACGCAGTCTGCTGACACGCTCGATCGCCGACCATGGCGAGCGCATCTTGCGCGAACTGGAAAGCGTCGCCGCGATGCCGCAGGCCTATCGCAGCATCGCGCTCGCCCCGGACGAGGAATGGATCCAGCGCCGTCTCGGCCTGTGGCTCAATAAGTATTTTTTCCACGACTTCGTCTTCGTCGCCGATTCCAGCGACAAGCTGATCTACGCCCTGCTCGGCCATTCCAGCGTCGATCCGCGCTGGTTCAATTCGATCCTGCCGGAATTGTCGCCGACGGTGAATTTCGTGCGCGGCCGCACCGGCGCCAGCCCGGAAAAGGCGGTGCGCGTCGCCAGCCTCCGGTCAAAGGATGATCCGAAATTCGGAACACGCGTGGCCCTCATTCAGCAATTCCTCGGTCGCCCGGCGGTCGTCGCCGCCGTCCTCATCCAGCCCGACGACCGACTGACCGAAGACGGCGACAACAAGATCGCGCCGATCGCCCTCACCGTGCGATTCATCGACGAGGACGTGCTTTCCGAGATCGCCGGCCGGCTGCAACTGGCCGGCCTGCGCAAGGTCGGGGGCGCCGAGGTTGTCCCGGTTTCCGACAATTCGCTCGATCTGACGGATGCGCACGGCCTTTCGATCGCGCGGCTGGCCTGGACGCCGCGCCAGCCCGGCGCCGAAATCGTGCGAAGCGTCGTGCCCTTCATCGTGGTTGCGCTTGCCGGATTTGCGCTGCTTGCCGCCATCATCTTCGGTTACATGCGCCGCACCACCGCCACGCTCGCCGCCAACGAGAGCAGCATGCGCTACCTCGCCATGCACGACTCGCTGTCCGGCCTGCCGAACCGCAACTATTTCAGCGAACGGCTTGAAGCCCTGATCCGCGACGTCCAGAGCGGCGGCGTGCCGGCCGCCGTGTTCTATGTCGATCTCGATCATTTCAAGGACGTCAACGATACCCTCGGCCATCCGATCGGAGACGAACTCATCCGCAACGTGACGATGCGCCTGCGCGGCACGCTGCGCGCGGACGACCTTGTCGCGCGCCTGGGCGGCGACGAGTTTGCGGTCATTTCCAACCTCGGCACCGATACGCTGACATTGCAGCGCACGGCCGACCGCATCATCGCCTCGCTTTGCGCGCCCTATGCCATCAACGGCCACAATATCGTCATCGGCGCCAGCATCGGCATCGCCGTCATCGACCACCGCACCGACGACGGCCGCGCCGCCGACATCATGCGCTATGCCGACATGGCGCTGTACCGCGCCAAGAACGAGGGTCGCAACCGCGCCTGCATCTACGACGCGGCGATGGACGCCGACCTCTCGAACCGCAAGCACCTGGAAAACGACCTGCGGCACGCCATCGAGACCGGCGAACTGCAGGTTCACTACCAGCCGATCGTCAATGCCAGCGGTGAAAAGATCGTCGGCGTCGAGGCGCTGTGTCGCTGGCCGCACCCCGAACGCGGCAATATCGAGCCGGCCAAGTTCATTCCGATCGCCGAGCATTCCGGCCTGATCATCGAGCTCGGCCAATGGGTGCTGCGGCGGGCGTGCGAAGAAGCCAAGATGTGGCCGGACATCACGGTCTCGGTCAATGTCTCGCCGCTGCAATTCCGGCGCCTGGATTTCGTCGACGTGGTCGAGCGCATCCTGACCGAAACCGACCTCGATCCGCGCCGGCTGGAACTCGAACTGACCGAGAGCACGCTGCTCGGCAATGTCGAAACCGCCGAAGTGGCGATCCACCGGCTCAAAGCCATCGGCGTCCTGCTCGCGCTCGACGATTTCGGCACCGGCTATTCGTCGCTCGCCTATCTGCGCCGCTTTCCGTTCGACAAGCTCAAGATCGACCGTTCGTTCGTGCGCTCGATCGAGCGGGCGCCGGACGCCGCCGCCATCGTGCATGCGATCGTCGGGCTCGGCCGCGGGCTCGGCATGAAAGTCACGGCCGAGGGCGTCGAGACCGCCGAACAGCACCTGTTCCTGCGCGCCGCCGGCGTCCATTCCATGCAGGGCTACCGGTTCGGCAAGCCGGGCTCCCCGGCTTTGGTCAGCGCGCGCATCGCCGCCCCCGGCGCCTGGCGCAGCATCGAAAGCGACGCCGCCGCGCTCGCCGGCTGAGCGCCGCAAGCCCTGCGCGGGCCGCATGGAAGGCCCAAACGAAAGCCGTTGCCGTTCGTCTGCCCACCGGTCAGGATGCGCGCCCGAACAACAGGCGCAACCGGGGAGCCGCCATGGCGTTGCAGAAGATCGCGATTGTCACCGGAGCCGGCACCGGGGTGGGCCGTGCGGCATCGCTGGCGCTGATGAAAGACGGCTTTGCCGTGGTGCTGGCCGGGCGCCGCAAGGAGCCGCTCGAGGCGGTCGCGCGTGAGGGCGGCAGCGCCAAGAGCCTCGTCGCGCCGACCGACGTGTCGGACCCGGCGCAGATCCGGGCGCTGTTCGCCAAGACCAGGGAGACGTTCGGGCGGCTCGATCTCCTGTTCAACAATGCCGGGATGGGCGCCCCGCCGGTGCCGCTCGAGGAGCTCGATCTTGCCAGGTGGCAGCAGGTGGTCGCCACCAACCTGACCGCCTGTTTCGTGGCCACCCAGGAAGCCTTCAAGATCATGAAGGCGCAGACGCCGCGCGGCGGCCGCATCATCAATAACGGCTCGATTTCCGCGCACGCGCCGCGCCCGTTCTCGGTCGCCTATACCGCGACCAAGCACGCCATTACCGGCCTGACCAAATGCACCGCACTCGACGGCCGCGCCTACGACATCGCCTGCGGGCAGATCGACATCGGCAACGCCGCAACCCCGATGACCGACCGCATGGTCGAGGGCGAGGGCGTGCTGCAGCCCAACGGCCAGAAGATGGTCGAGCCGCGCATGCCCGCCGAGGACGTCGGACGCGCGGTCAGCTACATGGCGAGCCTGCCGCTGGAATCGAACGTCCTGTTCATGACCGTGATGGCGACCAGGATGCCGTTCGTCGGGCGCGGATGAGGCTTTCGATCCGGGGCGGGATAAGTCTGCCGCCGTCATTGCCGGGGCCGGCCCGGCAATCCATCATCGGCGCGGCAATGTCGTGATGGATGCGCCGGGCGCGGGCGCCTTGCGCATGACGGGGTCGATGCAGAATCTCCAGTCCGCCTTCGGCCTCGCCGTGCTGCTCGCGATCGCCTGGAGCGTGAGCGAGAACCGCTTTGCGGTGTCATGGCGGCGCGCCGGCGCAAGCCTGGCGCTGACCGTCGTGCTGGCGCTCGTTCTGTTGAAAATCCCGCCGGTCAAGGCCGCCGTCGCCGCCGCCAACGGCGCGGT
>WBUW01000105.1 GCA_008933495.1 Pseudorhodoplanes sp. | reverse complement strand
AGGCTCGATCCCGCCGTCGAAATCCTGGCCCAGACCTGCGACGGCGACAGCGTGCCGGCCGGCACCGCGCTGATGACGCTGTCGGGCTCTGCGCGCGCCATTCTCTCGGCCGAGCGCACCGCGCTCAATTTCGCCGGCCATCTTTCCGGCATCGCCACCGCCACCGCCGCCCTTGTCGCGAAGGTC
The DNA here is from genome assembly GCA_008933495.1 of Pseudorhodoplanes sp. Classification (GTDB taxonomy): domain Bacteria; phylum Pseudomonadota; class Alphaproteobacteria; order Rhizobiales; family Xanthobacteraceae; genus Pseudorhodoplanes. The sequence goes on along the minus strand of WBUW01000105.1, from coordinate 8,238 downwards.
GCCGGCACCAAGGCGCGCGTCACCGACACGCGCAAGACCGCGCCCGGCCTGCGCGCGCTGCAGAAGTATGCGGTGCGCTGCGGCGGCGGCTTCAACCACCGTTTCGGCCTCGACGACGCGATCCTGATCAAGGACAACCATATCGCGGTCGCCGGCGGCATCCGGGCCGCGCTCGCAGGCGCGCGCGCCGCCGCCGGCCATCTCGTCAAGATCGAGATCGAGGTCGACACGCTCGACCAGTTGCGCGAAGTGCTCGCCACCGGCCTCGCCGATGTCGTGCTGCTCGACAACATGAGCGTGGCCGACATGAAAGCCGCGGTCGCGCTGGCCGCCGGCCGGCTGGTGATCGAAGCCTCGGGCAACATTTCGCACGACACCGCCGCACGGATTGCGGCCACCGGCGTCGATTATCTGTCATCCGGCGCGCTCACCCATTCGGCGCAAAATCTCGACATCGGCCTCGATATCGCAATGTAGCATGCGGCGTTGTGTACGCCGGCGGCGCATGAAGCAATTTGCCGCACGCGTGCGAGCAAACGCTTGCAGATTGGAATGCATCGAAAGAGTGTGATTCCGATCGTGCGTGCAGCGAATTGTTGCGCACTTTATCGAGCTTCCAGACTGCGGGCGTTGTGACTTTCTGGTCCCATCTAACTGCAACGCAGCCATTCATTGACCGAAGTCAAGCGGTGCACAAGATGCTTTACTAGGCTTCGCCGCGATCAAGACAGCCCGTTTGCCATCCAGATCAAAAAAAACCACGCGCGATTGCCGGTCCGGCGATCGCAACAGGTAACTGGGGGCACCGGCATGTACAATCGAAACGAATTCGTCCGCACGAACACCGCGCACCGCGCATCACGTCATGCAGATCTGTGGTTGATGACCGGAGTCGCCCTGCTGCCTCTGCTCGCCGTCCAGCCCGGCACGGCGCGCGCGCAGTCCGCCACTCCGGGCGCCACCATCACGCTCGACCCGATCGTGATTGAAGCGCAGCGGACGGCCGGCCGCGCGCCGGCCACTTCGGGAACGGCGCCGGCAGCGACCACACCGTCGACCGCGAGCGTGCAGGAGCGCTTCGACGCCCTGCCGGGCGGTGTTGCGCTGGTGCCGCAGCAGGATTACGCCAACACCGCAAACCCGACCGTCGCAAATGCGCTCGCCGGCGTGCCCGGTGTGGTCGTGCAGAGCTTCTTCGGCGGCAACGACCAGCCGCGCATCCAGATCCGCGGCTCCGGCCTGCAGCAGAATCCGGTCGAGCGCGGCGTGCTGATGCTGCAGAACGGCCTGCCGATCAACCGCGCCGACGGCTCCTATATTGTCGGCTTCGCCAATCCGCAGCAGGCGGAGGCGATCGAAGTCTATCGCGGTTACATGGCAAACCGCCTCGGCGCCACGGTGCTCGGCGGCGCGCTCAACTTCGTCTCCCCGACCGGCTCGACGCAACCGGGCGTGCGCCTGTCGGCGAGCGGCGGCAGCTTCGGCCAGATCAACGGCAGCGGACAGGCCGGCTTCAGGAAGGGCAATGTCGACGGCCTGGTCCAGTTCGACACCAACCACCGCGACGGCTTCCGCGACTACAACAGCTCCGAACGCACGAGTGTCAGCGCCAATTTCGGCGTCAAACATTCGGAAAATGTGAGCACACGCTTTTTCGCCGGCTATACCGATCTCGGCTTCGATGTTGCCGGCCCGCTGACCAAGAGCGCGCTGCAGACCAATCCGCGCCAGGTCCACGGCGGTCCGGTCCCCGTTGCCGGCGGCGCGATCAATCCCGGTCCCAATGTGCTGCGCGACAAGCCACGGCGCGACGCCAGCCAGTTCCTCACCGGCTTCCGCACCACCGCAACGAGCGGCGTGCACCTCATCGATATCGCCGCCGGCTACAGCTATACCGACGACACCTTCCGCTTTCCGATCTCCTCGGGCATCCGCGTGACCGAAGGCGGCGACTTCACCGGCTCGCTGCGCTACGCCTTCAATCCGAACGCGGCCGTGCTGCCGCTGTTCGAGACCACCGCGCAGTTCTCGGCCGGCTCGGCGAGCCGCGAGAACTACATCAACATGCCCGGCGGGGTGACCGGCGCGAAGTTCGGCGAGAGCGACCTGGAGGCGACCACGCTGTCGCTGAATGCCGGCCTGAACGTTCCGCTCAACCCGGTGCTGACGCTCTCTCCGGCGATCGCCTATTCGCACGCCACGCGCTCGAATTTCGACACCTACAGCCTCGGGACCCGGCCCTGGGTGCAGTTCTTCGCAAACAACCCCTACGTGCTGCAGAATAGCGGCAACACCGCCACGCAGAGCACGACCTATGCGCGCTCCTATGACGGCTGGACGCCGAGCCTGGCGCTGTCGTTGCGGCCCGACGCGATGCAGACCTATTTCGCCGCCGTCAGCCGCAGCTTCGAGCCGCCCACCCACGACGACCTGCTGGCCACGGTGAACGGCACGCCGAACAGCAGCCCGGGCCGCGATCCCAGCAATCCCACGCGTAACGCCCTGTTCCTGACCCCCGACCTGAAGGCACAGACCGCGACCACCGTGGAAGGCGGCTGGCGCGGCCGCACCGACCGCTATTCGTGGGATCTGGTCGCCTATTATTCCTGGATCGACAACGAGCTGCTCAGCCTGCGCGATACCAGCGGCGCGTCGCTCGGCGCCATCAACGCCGACAAGACCACGCATCTTGGCGTCGAGCTTGCCGCGGGCGTCAAGCTGACAGACCGGCTTTCGGCGCGCGTCGCCTACACCTATCAGGAATTCTACTTCGACAACGATCCGATCCGCGGCAACAACCGGCTCGCCGGCGCGCCGCGCCACCTGATCAACGCGCTGCTGCAATTCCAGGCCACCGAGCAATGGAAGCTGCAGGGCGCCGTGCGCTGGATTGCCGAGCGCACGCCGGTCGACAACATGAATTCGCTGTTCGCCGATCCCTATGCGGTCGTCGATGTGCGCACCGAATACCGCATCAACGACACCTACGCGGTGTTCGGCGAGATCACCAACCTGTTCAACGAAAACTATGCGTCGTCGACGCTGATCGTCGATCAGGCGCGGCCCGACCAGGCCGCGTTCCTGCCCGGCGACGGACGCGGCTATTTCGGCGGCGTGAAGGCGCGGTTCTGAGCGGGGCGTGCTAAGACGCCCCTCTCCGAGGGGCCGACAAACGGCACGCGCTTAAAGCGCGTGCCCAATAACAAGGAGGTTCGCATGCTGAACCGCCGCAGTTTCATCGCCGGCCTGCCGCTTGCGCTCGCTGCGCCGCGTCTCGTGCGGGCGGCAGGGCCGTTGACGCTGTGGGGACCGCCGGCGGCGCCTTCGATCGTGCTTGCGCAGGCTCTCGCGAATGGCGCGCTCAAGGAGATCGACGCCTCGGCCGTTTTCAGGACCTGGCGCACGCCGGACGAAATGCGCGCGGGGTTGAGCTCCGGCGCGATGCAAGCCGTCATCGTTCCCAGCAACGTCGCGGCGAACCTCCACAATCGCGGGCTCAATATTCACCTGCTCAACATCATGACGCGCGGGCTCCTCTATATCGTAGGGAGCGACCGGTTCGGCCGGATCGAGGATTTTGCCGGCAAGAAGATAGCGGTGCCGTTCCGCAACGACATGCCCGACCTTCTCCTGCGCCGCCTGCTGGCCAAGGCGGGTCTGAAGGCCGGAAAGGACATTCAGTTCGACTATGCCGGAACGCCGCCCGAAGCAGTGCAGATGCTGCTTGCCAGACGCGTCGATGGCGCGCTCCTGGCGGAACCCGCCGTGACCGCCGCGATCCTGCGTGGAAAAGTCAGCCTAAGCGGTCTCACGCGCGCAATCGATTTCCAGAAAGAATGGGCGAGGGTCGTCGGGGGCAGCGGCTTCATCCCACAAGCCGGCCTTGCCGTTACCCGGCCGTTCATTGACGCGCTCGGCCCCGCAAGGCTCGCGGGGTTTCAGGCGGTCTTGCAGTCCACCGTGGACTTCGTCGTGAACCACCCCTACCGAGCCTCCCTTGCTTCGGCGACGGAACTGGGCCTGATGAGTCCGGTCGTCGCGGAGGCGATCCCCCACAGCAATCTTGCCGCGCTGCCGGCCTCCTCGATCCGCGCGGAATTGGAGGCATTCTTCTCCATCCTGGCTGAGGACGATCCGCGCATCATCGGCGGCAAGTTGCCGGGCGACGCGTTCTACGCATTGTGACACCCTTCACACAGAGCATGGCCTTCTTCGGCTGGGCCGGCCGTTACCTCTGGTCGGCGTGGGCGGGCGCCTGCGGCCTTCTGTGCATTGCCGCGGCCTGGCAGGGCGCGCATGAATTCTACGGCTCCTTCATTCTGCCCTCGCCGCTCGAAACACTGCGCGAGGTCGCCGTCATCCTGCCGGAACCGTGGTTCGTCCGGGCGGCCGGCGAGACGGCGATCCGCTCGCTGACCGGCTTTGCGCTCGCCGTCGGCATCGGCACGTTGACCGGCGCCGTGGCCGGCTATTCCTTCGCCGCGATGCGGCTGATGCGGCCGGTCGTGACCGTCATCCTGGGCGTGCCGCCGATCGCCTGGATCGTGCTGGCGCTGATCTGGTTCGGCTCCTCGGGCGGCTCGGCGGTGATGACGGTGGTGGTTGCCGCGCTGCCGATCTCCTTCGCGGGCGGCCTGGAAGGCGTCGCCACCCGCGACCGCGCGCTCGACGCCATGGCGCGCTCGTTCGGCGCCGGCGTCTGGCTGCGCTTTCGCACGCTCACCGTTCCGCACCTGATCTCCTACCTGTTTCCGGCCTGGACGACGACGGCGGGTACGGCGTGGAAGGTCACGGTGATGGCGGAACTGCTGTCCAATACCGGCGGCATCGGCGGAGAGCTCGCGACCGCGCGGGCGCTGTTCGATATTCCGCGCGTGATGGCGTTGATCGTCGCGGTGGTCGCGTTCGCGCTATTGACGGAATACGCCCTGCTGCATCCGTTGCGCGACCGGCTCGAACGCTGGCGCGAGGCTGGCCTGCCGTGGGGGGTCAAGCGGTGAAACTCGTGCTGGAGCGCGTCGGACATGCGTTTCTCGGGCGCGCGGTCCTCGAGGATTTCGACCTCGCGCTCACCGACGGCGAAGTCGTCGCGCTGATCGGTCCCTCCGGCTGCGGCAAGACCACGATCCTGCAGATCGCGGCCGGCCTGCTCGATCCGTTGCGCGGGCGGGTGCGGCGCCACTATCGCCGGCATGCGGTCGTCTTCCAGGAGCCGCGGCTCCTGCCCTGGCTCGCCGCGCGCGACAACATCGCCTATGGCCTGCGCATGAACGGCATCGCGCGCGATCTGCGGGCGGCGATGGTTGCGCAGCGCGCGCAGGATGTCGGCCTCAGCGCCCACGACCTCGACAAATATCCGGCCGAGCTCTCCGGCGGCATGCGCCAGCGGGTGGCGGTGGCGCGGGCGCTCGCCGTGCGTCCCGACATGGTCTATTTCGACGAGCCGTTCACCGCCGTCGATGTCGGGCTGAAACGGATCCTGCAGGACCTCGTGATCGAGGCGGCGGCGCGCGAACAGTTTTCAGCCTTGTTCGTCACGCACGACCTGTCGGAAGCCGTCCGCGTCGCGCATCGCCTGGTGCTGCTGCCGCGCCGCGCCGACGGCACCATCGTCGAGCGCGCGATTGCCGGCGAACCGGGCCGGCGCAGCGAGCGGGCCATCTTCGCGCTGGTCGAGGCCTGGTCCGCCGATCCCGCCTTCCGCGAACTCTTTGACGGACGGGAGAGCCTGCATTGACGCCGACCTGCCAGGCCGAAGGACGCGCACACGGCGGCCACCCGCTGCTGACGGAAGGGCTGTTTCTGTTTTTTCCGGTTGCCGCGCTGCACGCGGTGATCACGCCGCTTGTCTGGGCGGTCACCGGATTTTCGCTTCCGTTCGTGCACGTGGTCGCGCCGAGCCAGTGGCATGCGCACGAGATGATTTTCGGCACCTATGGCGCCGCGCTCGCCGGCTTTCTCACCTCGGCGGTGCCGGAATGGACCGATACCACCCCGCGCCGGGGCCGCGCGCTGCTGCTGCTCCTGTTCCTGTGGCTGCCCGGGCGCGCGGTCGGCCTCGGCGGGATCGAGGTCGGCCTGCCGCTGGCGGCGCTCACCGACGCCGCCTTTCTCGGCCTCCTGTTCTGGTACGTGCTGACAGCCCTGTGCGCACGCGCCAGCACGCGCCATGCCTCGTTCGCCGTCTGCGCCGCCTTGCTGCTGGCCGCCGAAATCGCCGTGCGTCTTGCCTGGTTCGCCGGCATGAGCGAACTGGCCGGCCGGCTGCTGCAGGCCGCGCTCCTGATCTTTCTGATTTTTCTTTCGCTCGCGCTTGCACGCATCAATGTCGTCGTAATCAATCTGGCGCTCGACCCGAGCGGCGAAACGACGCCCTACCGGCCGCATCCCGGCCGGCAAAATCTGACCGCGGGCCTGACCGCGCTCTATACGGTCGCCGCGCTCCTCGCGCCGCGGTCGGCGGTGCCGGCTTATCTTGCGCTCGCCGCCGCCGCCGCGTTTCTCGACCGCCTGGCCGAATGGTTCATCGGTCGCAACGTCTTTCGCAGCCAGGTGCTGGCGCTTGCCGGCGCCAACGCGTTCGCCGGCATCGGATTCCTGACGCTCGGGCTCGCCGGACTTGGCGCGCCGGTGTCGGCCACCGCCGGGCTGCACCTTCTCTCGGTCGGCGGCCTCGGCCTTGCGGTCATGGCGGTCTTCATCATTGCCGGGCTGCGCCACAGCGGCCGTCCGCTCGATCTGCCCTGGCAGGCCCATGCGGCGGTCGCGCTCATGCTCTGCGCCGGCGCCGTCCGCGTCCTGCCCGAACTGGGCCTCGGCACCGCGCTCGCCGGCCTCCATTACGTCGCCAGCGCGGCCTTGTGGTCGCTGGCCTTCGCCGCGTGGCTGCACGGCTTTCTGCCGCTCTTGCTCAATCCGGTGGCGGCGGCGCACGGACAGGGCGACGCAAAACCAGAGCATGGTCCCGAAACGCGTGAAGCGGTTTCCGGAAATGATCACGCTCAAACACAGAGCTGAAGCGGGATGGCGATGCGAGGAAAACTCATCCCGCTTCAGTTCGTGGCCGAGGTCTTGGCCTTCTTGACCGAGCCGGTCGCGGTTTCCGCCACCGGCCCCCATTTCGGCTCGTCGGAGCCGTCACCCCAGCGGGTCGGCCGGTAGAAGATGTGGATGCCGAGCTTCTGATGCTTCTTCATCGTGCGTACCCACCACGGATTGACATAAGTCGCGTGGTAATGGGTCGCCTTGCCGATTTCGGGCAGCCAGATCTTGCCGTCGAGTGAATCGCGCGCGATGCGCTTGGCGGTCTCCCAGGCGTCGGGCTCGGTCACCACGTCGCGGACATTGTCGCAGGCGAAGGTGAACTGGCAGGCCAGGTGACGGTGGGCGTTCTGGTAGACCACGCCGCACACATTGTCGGGATAATATTGCGAGAACACGCGGTTGAGCACGACCTGCGCCACCGCCATCTGGCCGCGTTCGGGTTCCCCGCGCGCTTCGAAATAGATGGCGTTGGTCAGGCAGCGCTCCTGCTTGGCGCGCGCGGCCCCGCTCAGGCCGAGCCGTTCGGCCGGCGACTTCGGCCGCTTGTCGGCGCCGGTGACCTCGCCCTTGGGCGCAACCGTTTCGCCGTCACGGCTATCGGCGGGCGCATCTCCGCCCCGGCCGGGATCGATCGCCGCGCGCTTGATGTCGGGATCGACCGAGGGATGCAGCGGAATGAGCACCGGCGCCTCGCCCTCGCGCCAGGGCTTGAGGCGACTGTAATCGGGACCCAGCGCATCGCCGCCGAAAAACAGTTTCGCCATCTCGATAGCCGGGTTGTCGATGTCCGGCGCGGCGCGCGCGCCGCCATCGGGTTCGCCGGGCTCCTCGTCCGTGAGCACGCCGTTCTCGTCCTGCAGCGGCTCCGCGGACGATTTCGGCGCGGGATCGGCCGGCAATGCGGCAACGGTCTTGCGCTCCGGCACCGGTTCGCCCGCCGGTTCGCCGGCCGGCGGGAACTCCGCCTCCGGCTCAAGCCCGGCGGTGCGGGCAGGCTCGGCGGCCGCCGCCGGCGCATCAGCGGCCGCGTCCGCGTCCGCTGCCGGCGAAGGCTCGGGGTGTGTCATGGCCGCGGTATCGGCGGATTCCGGCGCTTGCACCGGCGGCCGGATCGGGGGCGTCCGGCCGGCGCCGCCGTCCTGCGCGCGGGCGGACGGTGTCGGCTGCGGCACCTTCGCGACGGCGCCGCTTTGC
>WBUW01000104.1 GCA_008933495.1 Pseudorhodoplanes sp. | reverse complement strand
CGATCAGCTCGCGAACGACACGTAAAGCAGCGTTGCGAGCATGCCCGCGGCGACGACCGTCAGCGCCGCGAGCAGGCGGTTGCGGCGGCGGTCGGCGGCGAGGATCGCATCGAGCTTCGCCTCGATTCTGGCGATCTCGGCATCGACGTCGGCGAGTCGTCGGGTGGCGAAGCCGTGCGCCTGGCGGGCGACGGGATTTTCGATAAGCGCCTGTAGACGGTCGCGCGTCCGCTGCAGGTCGCCGAGCCGCTCTTCGAGCGGCGCACCATCGATGACACGCGAAATCGCTCGGCCGACCGCGTCGAAGGCGTTCGAGGCGGTCCGCGCGACAAAGTCCCAGGCACGACCCAGCGTCGTCGTCGCCTCGGCAGCATCGACCAGGCTTCCCTTGAGCGCGTCGAGCATGACGCGCTGCGCGCCGGTGCGGTCATTGTGGTCAGCGAGCGTGCGAACATATTGCCGCGTCTTGTCATCGAGAAAGTTGAGCTTCTCGTTGAGCGCGTCGGCGCCCTTGACCGGATCGGCGAAGCCCTGCGCAAGCTCCTTGGTCGCCGCCTTCAGATCGACGCCGGTCGTCAAGGCGTAGCTCTTCGCGACCTTGATCAGGCCCTCGAAGTTTGCAACGCCGATCTTGCCGGTCTGGAGGAACGCCGCCTCCATCTCGCGCGCGGCGGCGACCGAGACGCTGCCGGCCGAGGCAGTCTTCTCCGCAATCCTCTCGATCTGGCCGACCGTCGCGCCGGCAGCCCGACCGGTGCCGGCCAAGGCGATCTCGAGCTGCTTCTGCGATGTGGCGTAGGAGTAATAGGCGTAGACGGCCGCGGCGCCGAGTGCGGCAATGCTGCCGACCACCGCCATCGTTGGCGAGATCAAGCCGGCGAGCGTCTGGCCGACGCCGCGCAGGATCCCGGTGAGCCCGCCGGACGTCGCCCCCATCCCCCGCCCGAGCTTCGTGATCTGCAGGAGCAGCGAAGTGAACGAAACTTCGCCCGACGCAAACGCATTCGCAGTAAAGCGGAACGCAGAGGTCAGCGTTGCGATCTGTCGCGCGGTGAGCCCGGACGCTCCACCGAATTCCTCGATGGTCTCCTTCGCGAGTCGGTAGCGGTTCTCGGCGAGATCGACAGCGGCAGCATGCTCCTGCGCGCTGATGCTGCCGGCCTCAAAAAGCCCACCGGCATTCTCGATCGCGGCGTTCATCTCGGCCTGCGCCGCGCCGAGCGGGTCGATCTCCGCCCGCAGCGCGGCGGTGCGGGCCGCGAGGTCTTCTGCAGCCCTGGCCGTTTCCTCGAAGACTTGCGCCGAATCGCGTGCCGACTTCGGGGAAGTCCCGACCCCAAGCGCGGCGTTGAAGCCGCGCTGCGCCTGATCCGCGGCAGCGGCCTGCTTAGCCGCCTGGGCGAGTCGCTGCAGCCGCTGCGTCTGCCGGTCGGCAGCCGTGCCAGCCGCGTCCATCGCCGAGCCAACGCCGCGGAAGGCGTCTTGCCCGGCCTTGCCCACCTCGTCGAAGGCGCGCTTGACGTCCGCCTTGCCCTCTACGCCAAGACGGATCGAGACGTTTGTTGCAGTCATCGTTCGTTGCCGCTCACATTCGTGTCGTGCTCATTCAGTCGCTGTCCCGGCGATAGGCACGGACAATGATCGGCTCGATTTCGGGGAGAAGGTCGACGAGGAGCGTGTTCAAGGCGCCCATGGCGTCGGCGAGCAAAAGCACCGCGCCGAAGTCGAGCGCATAGGCGCCACCCATCACGGCACGCACCTGCCCAGCCGCGCGGCGCACAACCCCCCAAGCGGCAATGCCGTCGGGCGTCGTCGGTGCATGCTCACGGTAGGGACAGGCGGCGCAGGTCTCGGGGCACGCGGCGCAATAGCCCTCGCCCCCGCCGAAGTGCCATTCGGCGAGAGCGATCAGGCGTTTTTTTCTGCGTCCTGAATCAAGGCCGGACCGACATAGAGCCGGTCGATCGCGTCGAATACGCGCCAGTGTTCGAGCAGCGCATCGATGTTGTCCGGCGTCGGCTCGACCGGCTTGCCTTCCGCATCGCCGATCCCCTCCCACGCGGCGATGCCCGAATGAGCGAGCGAGCGCGTGAAGGCGACCCCCGCCAGGACAGCCGCGTCGTCACCGCCTGCGCGCAGCCTGTCGGCTGCGACCGTGCGCGCGAGTAGAATCGCGGCGACAGAGATCGGGCGGAATTGCGCGCGGACACCGGGAGCCAAGTCGAGCCAGAACGGCTCGCGGTCAATGGCGAGTTTGAGCATGGAACCCTCTTGAGTGAATCAGTAGGTGGAAACGTCGTTGATCAGTTCGACCGTGCAGGTCTTGCCGACAGTCGCGTCCTTGGCAGCCTGCCAGGAGAACGCGGCTTGGACGCCGGCAGGCCCCGAGATCGGGAGCTTCGGCCTCGGCAGGAACACACTGTGCACGGTGACCAACAGCGATTTGTCGGCATCGATGGTCCAGCCGAACGAGAGCTCGCAGTCGTCGCCAGACACAGCCTGGTCGAGCAGTGCCGTATCGGCGAAGCGCACATTGACCGAGCCCGTGACGGCCACCATGGCGGGATCGGCGTCCTCGATCCGGCCGTCGGGCCGGATCACCTCGACCTTGTCGAGATTGTTCGAGTAGTTGACCTCCGCCGCAACGATCTGGCCGATGGCGGAGCCATTGCGCTTGATCTCGCCCATGAACTGCGAGAAGCGCTCGATCGCGAGCGAAGTCGGCGACCCGGCGGCGGAGGACGTTTCCCTCGTCTCGCCCTGTGCGATCAGGCTCATCGTGGCGTTGAGGAGACCCGATCGCTGCAGGCCGATTTTCAGCATGTTGGCGCGAACACCCACGTTCATGCCGTAGCTCGGCACGTCCGGCATACCCACTTCGACTGCCAGCGACGGCAGCGTGAGCGCGCCCGAGACGAACGTGTGCGTGAAGACCCCGGTGTCTTCGGTGGTCGTCGGCGCCCCCATCAGGAGCTTGAGCCAGACCCCGAAGTTGCGGAGATCGACCGGGACGACGACGTCGCCATCGTTGTTGACGACATCCCGGCTAGGCGGCTGCGGCTCGCGGCCAAAACCAAGGAGATCGCTCTCGATCAAACCCTGCTCGTCGCCGAGCGCGGACGAGACGAAGGGCAGCTTCTTGTAGCCCGACACCGGTGCGGTGCCGTAAGTGGATTCGAACGCCGCAGCCATGACGGCATTGGCGCCGCGTGCGCGTGCCATGAAAACCTCCGAAGGTAAGAAGTTCAGTTCAGGGGATCGGTCGTGCCATAGACGGCGATGATCGCGATGTCGGCCCAACGACCGGCCACTGCACCAGCGGTCTCGATATCGTCCGTAGAGGGCGCCTCGGCCTCGAGGAAATCGCAGAGGCCGCCGAGCGTGCGATCCGCCGCAATCGCGGTGCCGATCATGCCGAGCAAGGTATCCAGCACCGCTTCACGCGACTCCGATGCGGTCTCGTAGACGGCGATCTCGACCGGGAACCGATGCGTGTAGACATAAGTGAGCGGCGACAGCATCACCTCGGGATCACCCGGTTCCCCGTCGCGCATGATCACGAGCCCACCCGGCGGAATGCGCTCGGGCTTGGCGAGATTGCGTTTCACGTCGGCGTCGGGGAGCGCCGCAACGAGCAGCGCCCTGAGCGCATCGAGCACCTGTTCCCGCCTGCTGCTCACGGCACGATTCCTACAAGCACGGATGCGATGAAGGCAAACGACAGAACGGTCATGAGGATCACGATCTGGCTACGCTCCATGGTTATTTCCAATGCTGTGCGATGGCGCCCGGCACGCGGTCGGCCCACCGCCTCGCCGTCCCCGCGATGTCGAAGCGCTTCGCAAGCGTGACTTGCGGCACCAGGAGAAAGACGACCACCGTCACGCGACCGGAGAGCCGGGTGAATGGTGCGCCGGCTCGCGTGCGGCCGATGTTCGGCCGGGCGAGCCCCTTCTTGCTCAACCGCGCATGGTCGGCGACCAAGAGCGAGGGCTGCCCGCGCCGGTAGACGAAACGCAGCCGCATTCCGGTGCGCCGTTCCCAGCCACCCGGCGTGATGCGCTTCATCCCCCCGGTCGGGCTCAAGCCTTTGACCCCGGCGGCAGGCGTCGGGATTGCGAGCCAGAATCCGCTCTTCGAGCGGATCGTGACGCCACGGTCGAACGCATCGATGATCTTCGGCGCCTTGGACCAGACGAAGGATGCCGCTTCGAGGCTCGCTCCCCCATCCGGATAGGTCTTGCCGCGCCAGGTATTGGCGAGGCGCTGTCCGAGGCCGGCCTCCACCACATCCGAGCGCAGATCGCTCTTCAGTCCATCGGTAATGGTCTGCATGGCGCGGGTCACGGACCGCGCCGCCTCCACCTCGCTCTCGGTCAATCCCTTGGCGAGGTCGTCAGTCTTCAGCGTGAAACGCATCGGATCAGGGCTTCGCCGCCGCCTCGCAGGTCCAAACGAGACCCAACCCATCGATCATCGGGCTGGCGATGATCTCGAACGTCTCGTCCTCGATATCGAGCGTGTCGCCAATCGCGGGACTCGCCACTTCCGATCGGCGCACGTCGATCAGCGCCGTCGGCAGGATCGCCCGGCTTTCACCGAAGCCCACCGTCTGATCGGGCGCCTTGCGAATGAGACGTATCGCAATCCCCTCTGCCGATCCGCCCGCGCGCCATACGGCATCGCGGGCGACGTTCGGGTCGGCGAAGAGCACGTCGATTGCAGCAGCGAACGCTGTCATTGCGATCAGAAGCTGCCGTTGAGACGCACGCGTCCGATGATGTCGGAGGCGCCGTTGTCGACCGCCTCGACCGCAGCCCCGATCAGCGTGTTGTCGGTCGCCGTCTTGGTCGCCTGCTTGTTGGTGTTGTCCCAATAGACCTTGTCGCCCGCTGCCCAGGCTTGCGAACCGACTTTCTTCAGGTCGAATACACCGACAAGCGCCGCCTCGACCGGTTCGCCGTTTGCAGCGGCACCGGTCGCAACGCCGAAGATCGCGCCGACCAGAAGCCCGTCGCCGGATTCGACGGCATAGGGGGCGGCGAGCGTGATGGTGTTTCCGGGTTGAACGTAGTTCTTCATGGGAGGATGTCCTTCTGAAACGACGAAGGGCGGCCGAAGCCGCCCGTTTCGTCAGTCCGATGATCGTTGTCAGGAATTACGCGCCGGCGTTCTTGTAGAGGCCGCGCCAGTCGATGGCCTTCGCGCCGAAGTCGAGCCGGCACTTGATCTCCACGCCGTCGACATCGAAGCCGTTGCGGGTCTCGATATAGGCGCCCTGCTGGCCCTCCAGATACGCATACTCGATGGTGTCGATCTGGGCCGGGCTCGCCGCGAGGTACCAGGCCGTCAGGCTCGCGGCGTCGAGACGGGGTTCGGCGAGCGGCATCAGCGTGCGGATCGACTGCGGCACCACGTCGCCGGACTTGGCCGGCACGAGGTTCTGCGCAATCAGCTGCTCGGCTGCGAGTTCGAGCGATGCCGGCACGATCAGGAAGGACGGCCGGATGTTGAGCACCGTCTTCTTATCGAGGCCGGTCTGCTTCGCCATCGCCGCCCGGCCCTCTCCGACGGTGGTGACGCTCAGGGCTGCACCCGTTCCGGCGAGGTTCTTGTGCGTCGCATGGAAGAGCGCGACGCCGTCCGCCATCGCCGCGTTGGCGGTGATGATCGCCCACACCACGTCGCTTTCCAGTGTCGCAATCGCGGTGCCGTACATGGCCGGGATACGGGTGAAGGCATCGAGATCGTCGTTGATGAGAACCTGACGCGTGATCCCGACCACCCGACCGTAGGTCTCAATGCGATAGCTTTCCTTGGATTCCGCGATCGTTCCGCGCTTGAACTCGCCGCTTTCGCTAACCTTCAGGAGCTGGGGAGCTTCGCCGATCTGGACCCGATTCATGGCCTTGAAGTCGGTCGCGAGCACCTGCCGGCAGAACGGCACGAAGGTGCGCGGATAGACTTCGTAGGCTTGGCGGAGCGTCTTGTTGGTAACGGCCGAGAGCACCTCCGGGAAATCGGAAGTCGAATGCAGCGCGCGCGTCGCGATCTCATCACGCGAAAATCCGCGGACATTGACGCCCGCATTGGCCAGAAACTCGCGCGCCAGCTCCAAGAGCGTCATGCCGCGGTACTCGCGGGCGGGCTCGGAGAGCGAAAACAGCGTCGGGCTGTAGCGGTGAAGCAACGCATTTGCCACCGCGTCGCGACGAGTCACGCGCTCGTCGCGACCGCCGAGCGGTGCCGAGACATGCGGGAACACGCGCGTCTGGTCCGCGGTCTCGGCGACCTTGTCGAGGATCACGCGACGCGCCTCGTCGATACCGACATTGCGTTTCACCAGGTCATCGGAGAAGGCGCGCTCCAGCCCGAGCCGAGTCGCGAGATCGTAGATGGTCGAGACTCGGTCGCGCTCGATTTCCTGAGCGCGCGCGACGAGCGCTTCCGCGGTGGGAGCGGCAGGCATCGGTGCGGGTGTCTCGGCCGCCGCCTGAGCAGGCTTGACCGGACGGGCATCCGGCTGAGATCGCTTTTCCAATCCTTCATCCTTGTGATCGAGGATCCCGGGCAAAGGAAGTTCGCCGGTCGCGTTCGGGGCGGGCGCAGCCGGCTTGGTCTGTGCATTTTCCATGATATTTCTCCTGGAAGGCGTCGCATCGTTCCGGTCCACGACGCAGGGCATCAAGCGATCAACCGAGCGGAAGCCGGCCGCCGGGTCGGCCCCGACCGGGACCGCAGAGATTTCGAATGGAGTCCAATCGACGGCGCGCCACAGTTCGGGACCGTTATTCGGGCGCGTAATCTCGTAACGTTGGACCTGATAGCCGACCGACACCGCGCGCAGGTGCCCGTCGCAGATGTCGTTCCAGATTGCCTCCACATCCTCACGGTCGCTGAAGCGCACGCGGGCGAGGCCGCGTCCGCTCTCAATGCGGGCGCTGCCGGGCACCACCGAGCCGATCACCGCTTCAAGCGCGAAGCGATCGTGGACCTTCAGCAGCGGCGCGCCGGCATTGAGCCGTTCGAGATGGACGTGCGCCGGGTCCATGCTCAGCTCCTCGTCGAAGGGCTCGCCGAAGAAGGGCTGGCGGCGCACGCGTGCGCCCGCCGACCAGACCACCTCGATCGAGCGATCCTCCTCGTCGAGAGTCGCTGGCAATAGGTCCGCCGCGCGCATGAGCGCTGGCAGATCGATCGTGCCGTGCATCGTTTACTCCTTGAAGGTCAGTTGTTCTCGACGAGACGAAGAGCGGCACGCCTGATGGCGTCGCCATCGCCCTCGCCCGTATCTGCCTGCATCACGCCGGTCTTGGTGACCTTGCGCGGATCGCTGTCGAGCACGAGCCCAAGCGCATCGAGCTTCGCGTTCATGGCTGCGATCTCGGCAAGCACGGCGTCCGGATTATGCCCTTGCCGCGCGATGGCCTGCGCGAGCGTCATGGTGCCCGAGCGCATGGCCAGGAGGTCGGCCATCGCGTCCTTGAGCGGATCGACCGCCTCGAAGCGCGGGGGCGACCAGGCGACCGCGATCTTCGCTTGCGGCAACTGGCCTGCCGCCCAAGCTTGGGCCGTGAACCAATCCCAGACCGGCTGGCAGAACATCGGAATGAAGAGCTGCCATTGCACGGCATCGATCATTCGCCGGAACTCGACGAGCCCGGCGCGGATCGAGGAGTAATTGACCTGGCTTAAGTCCCCGGTCAGCAGCTCATAGGGCAGCCGAAACCCAGCAGCGACAATGTGCAGCTGCGCGCGCAGCCATTCGGAGACTGCCGCGGTCGTCGCCGGCTGGTTGAACTTGATGTCCTTTCCGCCGCGTGCGTATGCAATGAGACCCGGTTCAAATTGCTCGACTCGGTTGCCGTCAGCATCGACCACCGAAGGAGCGATCCCCTGCTCGACTTCGTCGGCACCGAGCACGATGCCGACCACGCAGGCCTCGGTCTTCTTGCGGACGAGCTCGGCTTGCGTCCAGTCATCGAGATCGCGCAGAGCTCGCATGACCGGCGTGCCCCAGGGAACGCCGCGCACTTGCGCACGCTGTTTCTCGTAGATGTGCGCGATTTCAGACGCCGGCACCGCCACGCTTTCGATTCGACGACGCAGCGAGACCGCGTTGTCGCCGGGATGCTGACCGAGCAACCAATAGGCGCGCCGACGGCCGATCCCGTCGAATTCTATTCCCTGCAAGATGCGGCCACCGTCGGCAACATCACCGTTGCGGCTCGCGTCGAGCAGGTCGGTCTCAACGATCTGGACCTGCAGAGGGATAGCAAGACCATCGCTCAGACGACGCGGCCGGCGCCGCAACAGCACCTCGCCGGCTTCGACAAGTTCTCGGCAGGCTAGCGTCTGCAGGCCGTAATAGTCGAGTTGCCCGTCGGCATCGCATTGAGCCGACCAGGCCTCCCACAACGCATCGGCCTGACGATCGAGCGTTTCGTTGCCCGAAGCCGAGCGCGGCATGATGC
>WBUW01000103.1 GCA_008933495.1 Pseudorhodoplanes sp. | reverse complement strand
GCATCCGATGCAGGAGGCGTTCCGCGAGCATCACGGCCTGCAGTGTGGCTATTGCACGCCCGGGATGATCATGGCCGCGGTCGACATCGTCAGCCGCAAGGGTCACGACCTCGACGATCGCGCCATCCGCGAGGAGCTGGACGGCAATCTGTGCCGGTGCACGGGCTACCACAATATCGTCAAAGCGATCGCGGCCGGCGCACGCGCGATGAAATAACCGGCCGGACAACGGGAGGAAACCGCCATGAGCGCAACCGGGATCGGCGCGGCGGTGCGCCGCAAGGAAGACCAGCGTTTTATCACGGGCAAAGGCCAATATACCGACGACATTTCGCGCCCCGGCGAAACGCGGGCGTTGTTCGTGCGCTCGCCGCATGCGCACGCGAAAATCAAGAAAATCGACACCGCCGCAGCGCAGAAAATGCCGGGCGTCGTCGCCGTGCTCACCGGCGAGCAACTCGCCGCCGACAAGATCGGACACCTGATCTGCGGATGGATGATCCATTCCAAGGACGGCTCGCCGATGAAGATGGCGCCGCATCCGGCGATCGCCTCCGGCAAGGTCTGCTATGTCGGCGATCCGGTGGCGCTCGTCGTTGCCGAGACCCTGGCGCAGGCCAAGGATGCGGCCGAAAAGGTCGCGGTCGATTACGAGCCGCTTGCCGCGGTGGTCGATCCCGCCAAGGCGAAGGCGGGCGCGCAGATCCACGAGGTCGCGCCCGGGAACACGATCTATGAATGGCATCTGGGCGACGCCAAGGCGGTCGACGCTGCCTTCCGCTCGGCCAGGCACGTCACCAAGCTCGACATCGTCAACAACCGCTTGGTGCCCAATGCCATGGAGCCGCGCGTGGCGATCGGCGAATACGATGCCGGCAACGACAGCCTCACGCTCTGGAACACCTCGCAGAATCCGCATGTTGCGCGCCTGGTGATCTCCGCCTTCATCGGCATGGCGCCCGAGCACAAGCTGCGCGTCATCGCCCCGGATGTTGGCGGCGGGTTCGGTTCGAAAATCTTCATCTATCCGGAGGAAGTGGCCTGCCTGTGGGCCTCGAAACGCACCGGGCGTCCGGTCAAGTGGACCTCCGACCGCTCGGAGGCCTTTCTTGCCGACGCGCATGGCCGCGATCACCTCACCCATGCGGAGATGGCCTTCGGTCCCGACGGCAAAATCCTTGCGCTGCGCGCCAAGACCATCGCCAATCTCGGCGCCTACATGTCGACGTTCTCGTCGTCGGTGCCGACCTATCTCTATGCCACACTGCTGTCCGGCCAGTACGACATCGCGCATATCTATTGCGAGGTCGATGCGGTCTATACCAATACCGTGCCGGTCGATGCCTATCGCGGCGCCGGCCGGCCGGAAGCCACCTTCGTCGTCGAACGGCTGATCGAGGTCGGCGCGCGCGAGCAGGGCATGGATCCGGCCGAGTTGCGGCGCAAGAACTTCGTCAAGAGCTTCCCGCACCAGACGCCGGTGATCATGACCTACGACGCCGGCGACTATAACGCCTCGCTCAAGAAGGCGATGGAGATCGCCGACGTGAAAGGCTTTGCCAAGCGGCGGCGCGATGCGGCGCGCAACGGCAAGCTGCGCGGGCTCGGCTACTCGACCTATATCGAGGCCTGCGGGATTGCGCCCTCGCAGGCGGTGGGCTCGCTCGGCGCCGGCGTCGGCCTGTGGGAATCGGCGGAGGTGCGTGTCAATCCGACCGGCTCGGTCGAAATTCTCACCGGCTGCCACGCGCACGGACAGGGGCATGAGACGACGTTCGCCCAGGTCGTCGCCGACCGGCTCGGTATTCCGATCGAGAATATTTCGGTCGTCCATGGCGACACCGACAAGGTGCAGTTCGGCATGGGCACCTATGGCTCGCGCTCGGGCGCGGTCGGCATTTCCGCGATCGTCAAGGCGCTCGACAAGGTGGAGGCCAAGGCCAAGAAGGTCGCCGCCCACATGCTCGAAGCCGCCGAGCGCGACATCGTTTTCAAGGACGGCAAGTTCACGGTCGCCGGCACCGACAAGGCGGCGGCGTGGGGTGATGTCGCGCTCAATGCCTATATCGCGCACAAGTTCTCCGGCCAGGAACTTGAACCTGGCCTGAAGGAGGGCGCGTTCTACGATCCGACCAATTTCACTTTCCCGGCTGGCTGCCACATTTGCGAAGTGGACGTCGATCAGGAAACCGGCGAGACACGGATCGTGAACTGGACAGCTGTCGACGATTTCGGCACCGTCATCAATCCGATGATCGTCGAGGGCCAGGTGCATGGCGGCATCGCGCAGGGCGTCGGCCAGGCGCTGCTGGAAGGCGCCGTCTACGACAAGGACGGCCAGCTCGTGAGCGGTTCGTTCATGGACTATGCGATGCCGCGCGCGGAGAATTTCCCGCCCTTCAATGTCGGCACCACGGTCACGAAATGTCCGTCCAATCCGCTCGGCATCAAGGGCTGCGGCGAGGCGGGCGCGATTGCGGCGCCGGCCGCGGTCATCAATGCCATCACCGACGCCATCGGCAGCGAGGAGGTGACGATGCCGGCGACGGCGCAAACGGTCTGGCGGGCGCTGCAAAAGGCCAACCGCCTGCGCCCGGCGGCGGAATGACGCGATCAGCCTCATCCTGAGGACCCGGCGAAGCCGGCGTCTCGAAGGATGAGACCGGACCTTCGCCCTTCGAGACGCGCTTCGCGTCCCTCAGGACGAGGTCGGGAAAAACGGAAAAAGAACCGGAGGCGAACATGTATGCATTCAGCTTTCACCGGCCGACGACGGTGCGTCAGGCGGTCAACCTGCTCGCCAAGCACGAGGACGCCAAGCTCCTGGCCGGCGGGCATTCGCTCATTCCGGTTATGAAATTGCGGCTCGCCTCTCCGCCGGTGCTCATCGACCTGTCGAGGGTCGAAGGCTTGTCTGCGGTTGAGCTGAAGGGGCGTTCGATCGTCATCGGCGCGATGGTGCGGCACGCCGATGTCGCGCGCTCGAAGGAGGTGCGGGAGCATCTTCCCGCGCTGGCGGAGGTGCCGGGCGCGATCGGCGATCCGCACGTGCGCCACGCCGGCACCATCGGCGGCTCGATCGCCAACAACGATCCGAACGCCGACTATCCGGCCGCCTGTCTCGGCCTTGGCGCGACCATCGTCACCTCCAAGCGCAAGATCGCGGCCGATGATTTCTTCACCGGCATGTTCTCGACCGCGCTCGAACCGGATGAGATCATCACCAAGGTGTCGTTCCCGATCGCCAAGAAGGCGGCTTACCAGAAGTTCAAGCATCCGGCGTCTGGCTTTGCACTGGTCGGGGTATTCGTATCCAAGCGCGCATCCGACATCCGCGTGGCGGTGACCGGCGCCGGCGCCAACGGCGTGTTCCGCGTCAAGGCGTTCGAGGAGGCGCTCGCCAAGCGCTTTGCGCCGAAATCGCTGGACGGGCTGTCGGTCAAGCCGGATGGCCTGAACGACGACATTCACGCCAGCGCGGAGTACCGCGCGCATCTCGTCGGCGTGCTCGCGCGCCGCGCGGTCGCCGACGCGATCAAGCGTTGATGCGCCGGCGCGCCGTCGGGCGCGCGGCTCAGGCCGGCGCCTGGTCGAGTTCGGCCAGCAGTCCGTGCAGGTCGAGCCGTTCGGTGGTCATGACGAGCGAGCCGTCGGCGGCGCGCGGCCACAGGTCGCGCGGGCGGTCCCAGTAGAGCTCGACGCCGTTCTCGTCGGGATCGCGCAGATAGAGTGCCTCGCTGACACCGTGATCGCTCGCACCGTCAAGAGGGATGCGCGCCTCGATCAGGCGGCGCAGCGCGTCGGCCAGCAGCGGGCGGCTCGGGTACAGGATCGCCAGGTGATAAAGGCCGGTCGCGCCGGCTGCCGGCGGGCTGCTGCCGCGGCTTTCCCAGGTATTGAGCGCGATGTGATGATGGTAGCCGCCGGCCGCCAGGAAAACCGCGCCCGGGCGGCGGTAGGTCTCTTCGAAGCCGAGAATATCGCGATAGAAGCCGAGCGCGCGCTCCAGATCGGCGACTTTCAGGTGAACATGGCCGATCCGCACGGCGGGATCGACATTTGCCTGCGCCTGGCCGCTCATGCTGCGCCTCCTGCCGTGATTGTTTGAGATTCATTATGTATGTAAGCCGCCCTGCGTCCGGCTCAAGCGAGGGTCGC
This sequence comes from Pseudorhodoplanes sp., assembly GCA_008933495.1. Taxonomy (GTDB): domain Bacteria; phylum Pseudomonadota; class Alphaproteobacteria; order Rhizobiales; family Xanthobacteraceae; genus Pseudorhodoplanes. Next base: position 4,336 of record WBUW01000103.1, on the reverse strand, counting down.
GCCGCAGCCTCTCGCGCGCGCAAAGGGCGTGGGCTAAGGTGCTGACATGACAATGAATCCCCCTCGCGTTCCGCCGGCTTCGATCGAGGAGACACTGGCGCTCCTGGCAGTCGGCCGCTATGTCGGCGACCGCCCGCTCGCCACCGTACTTTTCCTCGCGCTGCGGATGGGCCGTCCGCTGTTCCTGGAAGGCGAGGCTGGCGTCGGCAAGACCGAGATCGCCAAGGTGCTGAGCGAAACGCTTGGCCGCCGGCTGATCCGCCTGCAATGCTACGAGGGGCTGGACGTTTCCGCCGCCGTCTATGAATGGAATTATGCCGCGCAGATGATCGCGATCCGCCTTGCCGAAGCCGAGGGGGCAGGCGACCGCGAACGGCTCGAGCACGACGTCTTTTCCGAGCGCTTCCTGATCAAGCGCCCGCTCCTGCAGGCGCTGGAGCCCGATCCCGCCGGTCCGCCGGTTCTGCTCATCGACGAACTCGACCGCACCGACGAGGCCTTCGAGGCGTTTCTGCTCGAAGTGCTCGCCGACTTCCAGGTCACGATCCCGGAATTGGGGACCGTGAAGGCGGCGCGGCCGCCGATCGTCGTCATTACCTCCAACCGCACGCGCGAAATCCACGACGCGCTCAAGCGGCGCTGCCTTTATCACTGGGTCGGCTATCCGGACGCCGCGCGCGAGCTTCACATCGTGCGCACCAAGGTGCCGGGCGTTGCAAAAAAACTGTCGCAGGAGATCGTGCATTTCGTCCAGCGCCTGCGGCGCGAGGATGTGTTCAAGGCGCCGGGCGTCGCCGAGACGCTCGACTGGGCGTCGGCGCTGTCCGAACTCGACGTGGTCGCGCTCGACCCGGCGACGGTGTCGGATACGCTCGGCGTGCTGCTGAAATATCAGGACGACATCGCGCGCCTCGACGGCGGCAAGGTGAACGAGATTCTCAACGACGTGCGTGCGGAATTGCGCGCGGCGGAGTAGGTATTTGTCATTCCGGGGCGCGTGCGAAGCAAGCGCATCCGGAATCCAGAACGAGGTGCGGTGCCTGTTTCTGGATTCCGGATCTCGCTTCGCGCTTGCGGAATGACTTGTGAGTGAAACGGTATGGCAGAAGCAGACGGCCGCCTCGCCGAGAATATCGTCTATTTTGCGCGCGCGCTGCGGGCCGCCGGCATTCCGCTCGGGCCGCGCTCGGTGATCGATGCGCTCGATGCCCTGCAGGCGGCCGGCGTCGGCACGCGCGAGGATTTCTACTGGACGCTGCATGCGGTGTTCGTGAAGCGGCATGAGCATTCGGTCCTGTTCGACCAGGCGTTCCGGATTTTCTTTCGCAAGCGCGCCTATCTCGAACGCATGATGGCGATGCTGATGCCGCAGGTGCCGGCGCCGGCCGAGGAGAAGGCGCCGCCGGCGTCGCAGCGCGTTCTCGACGCGCTGTTTTCCAGCATCGGCGAGCGCATCGAACATAAGGACACCGAAATCGAGTTCGACGCGCGCCTGACCGTGTCCGACCGCGAGGTGCTGGAGAAGAAGGATTTTGCGCAGATGAGCGCGGCCGAGATCGTGCAGGCGAAACAGGCGATCCGGCGGCTCGCGCTGCCGCTCGACCGGGTCAAGACCCGCCGTCTGGCGGCGGCCCGCCACGGCCGCCTGATCGATATGCGCCGCACGCTGCGCGCCAGCATGAAAGCGGGCGGTGCGGTGATCGACCTGAAATATCTCGGCCCGCGCACGCGCCTGCCGCCGCTCGTTGCGCTGCTCGATATTTCGGGATCGATGAGCCAGTATACCCGCCTGTTCCTGCATTTCCTGCATACGGTGACCGACGCCCGCAAGCGCGTCGCGACCTTCCTGTTCGGGACGCGGCTGACCAATGTCACGCGCGCGCTGAAGGCGCGCGATCCGGACGAAGCGCTCGCCGCCTGCTCGGCCAATGTCGTCGACTGGTCGGGCGGCACGCGCATCGGCACCTCGCTCGCCGCCTTCAACAAGCTGTGGGCGCGCCGCGTGCTGACGCAAGGGGCGGTTGTGCTCCTGATAACCGACGGCCTTGAGCGCGATCCGGGCGACCGGCTTGCCTTCGAGATGGACCGGCTGCACCGCTCGTGCCGGCGGCTGATCTGGCTCAATCCGCTCCTGCGGTTCGAGGGGTTCGAGGCGCGCGCCGGCGGCATTCGTGCCATGCTGCCGCATGTTGACGACCTGCGCCCAATGCACAATCTGGAGTCGATGGAAGGCCTGTGCCGGGCTTTGTCGGACGAGCACGCGGGCGCGGTCGGGCGCAAACCGAAAGATTGGCTGCGGGAGGTGGCCTGATGACCCAAACTGACAATCTTGCACGCGATGAGGATATTCTGAAGGCGGCCGAGGACTGGGCGCGGGCGGGGCGCGGCGTTGCGCTGGCGACCGTGATGCAGACCTGGGGTTCGGCGCCGCGGCCGGTCGGGGCCAATCTCGTGATCGACGGCGACGGCAATTTTCTCGGCTCGGTATCCGGCGGCTGCGTCGAGGGCGCGGTCGTGACCGAGGCGATGGAGGTGATCGCAAGCGGCAAGCCGCGCATGCTCGAATTCGGCGTCGCCGACGAAGCCGCCTGGAAGGTCGGCCTGTCTTGCGGGGGTACGATCCGGGTTTATGTCGAGAAGGTTGGCTGAGATGCGTGCGCTTCGAACAGGTGGCCGGGGCTAGATCATGCGCCTTGATGTGTTGACGGCGTTGAATGCGGAGCGCGCCGCCCGGCGCGCGGCGATCCTGGTGACCGTTATTGAAGGCGGCGCGCAGCGGCTTGTCACCGGCGCCGGGATCGAGGCCGACCCGCTCAAGGCGGTCCTGCGCAAACGGCTGCACAGCGCCAAAAGCGGCATGGAAGAGACGCCCGAAGGCCGCGTCTTTCTCACCGTCCATGTCCCGCCGCCACGCATGGTTATCACCGGCGCGGTTCATATCAGCCAGGCGCTCGTTCCGATCGCCAGGATTGCCGGCTACGACGTCACGATCATCGATCCGCGCACCGCCTTCGCGACGCCCGAGCGCTTTCCGGACGTCAGTCTGTTCGCGGAATGGCCGGAGACAGTGCTGCCGAAACTGTCGATCGATCACTACACCGCCTTTGTCGCGCTCACGCACGATCCCAAGATCGACGATTACGCTCTCGTTCAGGCGCTCAGGAGCGGATGCTTCTATGTCGGGGCGCTCGGCTCAACGAAGACGCACGCCCGCCGCGTCGAGCGGCTGCGGGCCCAAGGCGTGTCCGATGCTGCGATCGCGCGCATCCACGCCCCGATCGGCCTCGATATCGGTGCGGTGTCGCCGGCCGAAATCGCGGTCGCGGTCATGGCGGAAATCACCGCGGCGCTGCGCCGGCCGGAGGCGGTATTATGAAATTCGGTCCCCTCCCGCTTGACGAGGCGCGCGGCGCCACCGCCGTCCACGCCATCCGCAAGGGCGAAGTGGTGCTCAAGAAAGGCGCCGTTATCACCGATCGTGACATTGCCGCGTTGCGCGCGGCCGGCATTGCCGAGGTGGTCGTGGCGCGGCTCGATCCCGGCGACGTCCCCGAAGACGTCGCGGCGGCGAAGATTGCGGCCGCGCTTGTTGACGAAACGTTGAGCGCCGACCGCGCATTCACCGGGCGCTGCAACCTGTTTGCCGGGCATGCCGGCGTTCTGGTCGTCGACAAGGGCGCCGTCGACACGCTGAACCGCGTCGACGAGTCCGTTACGCTTGCGACTTTGCCGGCCTTCAAGCCGGTGGTGGCCGGCGAGATGGTGGCGACGGTCAAGATCATCCCGTTCGCGGTGCCGGAGAAGACCTGCGCCGATGCGCTCAGCGTTGCCGCGCGCGCGCGGCCGGTGCTGCGCATCGCGCCCTACCGGGTGAAGCGCGTCGGCATTGTCTCGACGCTTCTGCCCGGCCTGACCGAGAAGACCGTCGAGAAGACGCTGAAAATCACCGCCGAACGGCTGGCGCCCGCCGGCGCCGAGATCGTTTGCGAAAAGCGGATCGCGCACGAGCAGGGCGCGCTGAAGGCCGCTCTCGCGCAGGCCTGCGGCGGCAACGCCGAGCTCGTGATCGTATTCGGCGCCTCCGCGATCGCCGACCGGCGCGACGTGATCCCGGCCGCCATCGAGGCGGCGGGCGGGCGGATCGAGCATTTCGGCATGCCGGTCGATCCCGGCAACCTGATGCTGATCGGGCAGGTCGACGGCACCGACGTGATCGGCGCGCCCGGCTGCGCGCGCTCGCCGAAGGAAAACGGCTTCGACTGGATCCTGATGCGCATGCTGGCCGGCCTGCCAGTCTCGCGCGCCGACATTACCGGCATGGGTGTCGGCGGATTGC
>WBUW01000102.1 GCA_008933495.1 Pseudorhodoplanes sp. | reverse complement strand
ACGCGCACAAGGACATGCGCTACCTCGCCGCCATGGCCGAGAAAGCCGGCGTCGCCAACCCGGTCGGCAATGCCGTGAAGAACTATTTCGCGCTCGCCGAAGCCATGGGCCACGCGCAGGACTATGTGCCCATGCTGTCGGATTTCGTCGCCGGCCTGAACGGCCTCGCCGCCGGGCGGGCGGCCGAATAGGCCTTGTCGGTTTGCGAAGGGATGGCTAGGACGTTCCGGAGCGCGCGGAGCCCGTCGTCCATGTCCATCGCCACCGTTCAGACCATCCGCAAGATCGTGCTGTGGCTTGCGGTCATCGTCGGCATCTTCTTCTTCGCGGTCTCGACCTCGCGCTACCCAAGCGACGGCACCTTGCATGAAATGATCGAGTGGACGGGCATCGTGCTGATCGTCGTCTGCATCCTGGGCCGGACCTGGGCTTCGCTTTATATCGGCGGCCGCAAGATCGACCAGCTTGTAACGATCGGCCCCTATTCGGTCACCCGCAATCCGCTCTACTTCTTTTCGATCCTCGGCGCCATCGGCGTCGGCATGCAGGTCGGATCGATCGTGCTTGGCCTGATCTGCGGCGCGCTTGCGGCCACCGTCTTTGCGGTCGTTGTCGTGCAGGAAGAGCACCTGCTGGCGGCGCGCTACAAGAAGCGCTATCGCGACTATCTGGCCTCGGTGCCGCGCTTCATCCCCGATCCGCGCCGCTGGCGCGATGAAAAGACGCTGACCATCCGTCCGCCGCGCGTGCTGATGACGTTCGCCGACGCGCTCGTCTTCCTGTTGTCGGTGCCGCTGGCCGAAGGATTCGAGTACCTGCAGGAGATCGGCGCAATCCCGGTCCTGTTCCACTTGTGGTGACCGCGATTGCCGGACGCAGGCCGGCGGCGGCACAAATAACGCAATCATTCCGCGCCTTGTCGGGTCATGCGAGGCAATCCGGCGATCAGGTTGAGCGCGGCCCGACCACGCGCTCGCGATAGAGAAGATAAAGCCCGGAACAGATCACCACCGCCGCGCCGGCCAGGGTCCAGCGATTGGGCACTTCGCCGAAGACGAGATAGCCGAGCGCAGCCGTCCAGACCAACTGGGTATAGATGAAGGGCGCCAGCACCGAGGCTGGCGCCAGCCGGTGCCCGGCAATCAGGAAATAGTGGCCGAGACTGCCGAAGGCTCCGATCACGACCATCAGAAAGACGACGAACAGGCTGTCCGGCGTCGACCACACGAACGACAATACCGGCAGCATCCCGGCCGCACCGACCAGATTGGAATAGAATAGCGTCGTTTCCGTCGAATCGTGGCGCGACAGGATGCGCGTGCTGACCGCGTAGAGGCCGTAACACACCGTGCTGCCGATCGACAGCAAGGCCGCCGGGTGAATGCCGCCGACGCCCGGCCGCGTCACCAACAGGACACCGCTGAAGCCGGCGAGAATGGCGATCCAGCGCCGCCAGCCGACCCACTCCCCGAGCATCGGCCCGGCCAGCGCCGCAACCAATAACGGCGTCGCGAACATGATCGACAAGGCCTGATCGAGCTGGAGGTAGCGGATCGCGAAGAAATTCAGGATCGTCGAACCGAGCAGCAGCGCCGAGCGCATGATCTGCAGGAGCGGCTTGCGGGTGCGCATCATGCCGGGATGCGATATCGGATTGAACATGAACAGCGCCACCACGAAGGCGCTGGTGTAGCGCGCCCAGACCACCTGCAGGGTATCCATGTGGCCGCCGAGATATTTCGCGGTCGCGTCCAGGCACGAGAAACAGGCGAGCGCCGCGCACATCAGCGCGATGCCGGTCAGCCGGCTGCGGCTCGGCCTGGTATGATCGGAGACCGGGGCGGGCGTGTCGTTGGTCATGCCGGGCCATCTGCCATGTCAGTAAGTCGCGCGCCCGCCGGAAATCCCGAATGCGGCAGCGGACGCAAGAAACCACCCGGCAATGGCGCGGCCGATCCCCTGCGCGCTGCCGGTCATCACAGCCTTGCGGCCGGCACGATCGATGGCATTGCCCACGGGGAATCGACCTTCCGGTTCGGCGGCGCAGTCTCCACCTGCAAGCGTAACGAGGCGTCGGCACCCTGACGAGGGATGGCGGGCGCGCAGGAGCATTGCCTTGCCGGGGATTGCGGACGGCCGCGCACTCCGCTAGTCTGATTGATGCGGGGCCTTCGGCGGTCGCCCCGTTTCCCAAGGCTCGCGTAGCCCAAGCACCGTCTCCTTCGCTTCGTGGAGGGGACGCATGTCTTCGGCGCGCTTTTTCATCACACCACAAGAACTCTGGGCCTTGATCGGCACCGCCGACTGCCCTTGCATCATCGATACGCGGCGGCACGAAATCTATCGACAATCCGAACGCGTATTGCCGGCCTCGGTGTGGCGCGATCCGCAGGACGCGGCGAGCTGGAGCAGCAGTCTCGACCGCGGCAAGACGTTCGTCGTTGCCTGCAAGGCGGGCCATGAATTGTCGCAGATGGTCGCGGCAACGCTGCGCGAGCAGGGATTTGCGGTCTCGGTGCTGGACGGCGGATATGCCGGCTGGGCGGACGCGAAATTTCCGCTGCTGTCGAAAGCCGCGCGCGAGCGCTTTGCACCGCAATCGCCCAGTCTTTGGGTGACGCGCCGACGTCCGAAGATCGATCGCATCGCCTGTCCGTGGCTGATCCGACGGTTTATCGATCCGCAGGCGCGTTTTCTGTTCGTCGATCCGCCGCAGGTGGAGGCGGTCGCGCGTGAAACGGGTGCCGTCGCCTTCGACATCGAGGGCGTCGCGCTGTCGCATGAAGGCGAGCGCTGTTCGTTCGATACCATGCTGAAAGTCTTCGGGCTGGAGTTCGAGCCCTGCCTCGCGCGGCTCGCACTGATCGTGCGCGGAGCCGATACCGCCCGCCACGATCTGGCGCCCGAAGCGCCCGGCCTGCATGCGATCTCGCTCGGCCTGTCGGTGCGCGCCGGCGACGACGACCATGGCCTGTTGCGGGCCGGTTTTGCCATGTACGACGCGTTGTTCGCCTGGGCACGGTTTGCCGCCGACGAACGGCACAACTGGCCGGCAAGAGCCGCTTGAGGGGCAGGCGCATGACTCATCCGAAACAATCAGCGGCGGACCGGCGCGCGGCCGCGCCGACCTTCGCCGAAGCGGTCCGGGTCTGGTTCAAGATCGGCTGTCTCGGCTTCGGCGGGCCGGCCGGGCAGATCGCCCTGATGCATCGCATCGTGATCGACGAGAAGAAATGGATCGACGAGCCGCGGTTTCTGCACGCGCTCAATTATTGCATGCTGCTGCCGGGGCCGGAGGCGCAGCAGCTCGCCACCTATGTCGGCTGGCTGCTGCATGGCGTGCGCGGCGGGCTGGCGGCCGGCATCCTGTTCGTGCTGCCCGGCGCGCTCGTCATGCTCGGCCTATCGGCCCTTTATGCGCTTGCCCGCGGCGTTCCGCTGGTCGAGGGCGCGCTGTTCGGCATCAAGGCGGCGGTGCTTGTGGTCGTCGTCGAGGCGCTGATCCGCATCGGCCGGCGCGCGCTAAAGACCGCAACACTGGTCGCCGTCGCGGTCGCGGCCTTCGCCGGCATTTTCCTGTTCGATCTGCCGTTCCCGCTGATCGTGGCGCTCGCCGCCCTCGCCGGCTTTCTGGCCGCGCGCGTGGCACCGCAGTCTGTCGGCTTGTCCACGGTCGCACGGCAAGCTCCCGCGACCCGCGGCGGGCGCTGGAAACCGGCGCTGCTTGCGGGCGCGGTCTGGCTCACCGCATGGTGGGCCCCGGTCGCACTCGCTGTCCTGTTGCTCGGCGACGGGCATGTCCTCGTCACGATCGGGCTTTTCTTCTCCAAGCTCGCGGTCGTCACCTTCGGCGGGGCGTATGCCGTGCTCGCCTATCTGGCGCAGGAGACGGTTGCGACCTATCGCTGGCTGGCGCCCGGCGAAATGATCGACGGCCTCGGCCTTGCCGAAACCACGCCCGGGCCGCTGATCCTGGTCACCCAGTTCGTCGGCTTTCTCGCCGCCTTTCGCGACAGCGCGCCGTTCACCCCGCTCACCGCGGCCATCCTCGGCGCGGCAATGACGACCTGGGTCACCTTCGTGCCCTCCATGATGTGGATTTTCGTCGGCGCACGCTTCATCGAGGAGCTGCGCGGCAACACAAGGCTCGCCGGCGCGCTGGCCGCGATTACCGCCGCCGTGGTCGGCGTCGTGCTCAATCTGTCGGTGTGGTTCGCGCTCCATGTCCTGTTCGGGCGCGTGCAGGAAATGCGGGCCGGCCCGCTGCGCTGGTTCGCGGTCGATTTTGCCAATCTCGATCTGCGGTCGGTGTCGCTGACGGTCATCGCCGCATTCCTGACCTTCGCCCTGCATGTCGGTCTGGTCTGGACGATCGCGATCATGGCCGCGCTCGGCATCGTGGTGAAATCCGCGCTCGGCTGAGTCTCAGCCGCCGGGCTCAAGCTCGCTCTCGTGCCAGCGGCGCAGCAAAACGCGCGCGAGCGCCGAGAGCAGCACGAAAATCACGATGCCCGTCACCGACAGCAGCAAAAGGGCGGCAAACATGCGCGGAATGTTGAGCCGATAGCCGGCCTCCGCGATGCGATAGGCAAGGCCGGAGCCGGCGCCCGCGGAGCCGGCCGCAATCTCGGCGACCACCGCGCCGATCAATGCAAGGCCGCCGGCAATGCGCAGCCCGCCCAGCACGTACGGCAGGGCGGCCGGCAGTTTCAGCGCAAACAGGATCTGGCCGCGCGTGGCGCCATAGAGCCGGAACAGATCGACCAGATTGCGATCGACGGAATTCAGCCCGAGCGTGGTGTTCGCCAGCACTGGAAAGAACGCGACGATCCAGGCACAGGCGAGCACGGCCGCGTGCTGCGGCAGATAGACCAGCAACAGCGGTGCGATGGCGACGACCGGCGTCACCTGCAGGATCACGGCATAGGGGTATAGGGAATATTCGACCAGGCGCGAGCGGTTGAACAGCAGCGCCAGCCCGACGCCGCCGGCGAACGCCAGCGCCAGTCCCTGGAACGTCGTCGCCAGCGTCACCAGCAGCGACGACCACAGGATCGTCCAGTCCGACACGAGCGTCGCCGCCACGAGGCTGGGCGCCGGCAACACATAGGCCGGAATGGCGTTGAGGCGCACGATCAATTCCCAGATCAGCGCACCGCCGGCAAGCGTGAGCACGGGCAGCGTCACGCGCAGCACGGATTCGCGGCGGCTGCGCGCGATGGCGGATCCGGGCGCGGCGGGGTTTGTCACGGCACCCGCTCCGCAGCCATCGCGGCATGCAGGATACCGGACACGCGGCGGCAATAGCCGGCATAGGCCGCCGAGGTCCGGAACGCGTCGTCGCGCGGATAGGGCTCCTCGATCGCGATCTCGTCATAGACGCGCCCGGGCCGCGGCGTCATGACGACGATGCGGCTCGACAGGAATACCGATTCGAATACCGAGTGGGTCACGAACACCACGGTGCCGGCCATGGCCTGCCATACGCTGAGCAGATCGTTGTTGAGGCGGAAGCGCGTGATTTCATCGAGTGCGGCGAACGGTTCGTCCATCAGCAGGACTTGCGGCCGGGTGACGAGCGCGCGCGCGATCGATGCCCGCATTTTCATGCCGCCCGACAATTCGCGCGGATAGGCGCCAGCCATATCGGCAAGTCCGACGCGCGCGAGCGCCGCCCCCACTGCGGGCGCCGCATCGGTTGCGCTCATCCCGGCGAGTTTCAGCGGCAGACGCACATTGGCGGCGACGCTCGCCCACGGCATCAGGGTCGGCTCCTGGAAGACGAAGCCGATCCTGCGCGTCGGCGCCGCCCCCTCGGCCCAGATGACGTTCCCCGCCGTCGGCGGGGTGAGGCCGGCCATGATCCTGAGCGCGGTCGACTTGCCGCAGCCGGAGGGGCCGAGCACCGATACGAATTCGCGGCTGCCCGCGGTCAAGTCGAGAGCATCGAGCGCCACGACGCCCGACTCGAAGACTTTGCCGATGCCGCGAAGCGCAACGGCCGGATTTGCAGGCTGCACGATCGGCCCTCCGCTGCCTGTGCGCTACGGCCTGGGGCGCAGGTCGAGGCCGACGCCCTTGTTCACGAACTGCAGCGTATAGGAACGCCGGTAATCGAGATCGGCCTTCACCACGCCGGCACGGACCATCTTGTCAAAAAAGTCCTTGACGCGCGCCTCGCTCATGGCGCCGATTCCATTCTTCAGCGTGTCGCCCGAATCGACGATGCCGAATTCTTTCATGCGCGCGATCGAATAAGCGATCGCCGCATCGCTCATTTCCGGATTGTCGCGCTTGATCAGCGCGTTGGCCGCGCGATTGTCGCCATAGAGATAATTGTACCAGCCGATGACCGAGGCATCGACAAAGCGCTGTACGAGGTCCGGCCTTTTCTCGACCAGATCGCGGCGCGTCTCGATCAGGGTGGAATAGCTGCTGAAGCCCTGGTCCGCGAGCAGGAACATTGTCGGCTTGAACCTGCCCGCCTGTTCGACGGCGTAGGGCTCGGACGTGATGTAGCCCTGCATCGCGCTGCGCCTGTCGGCAAGGAACGGCTGCGGATTGAAGGTATAGGGTTTGACCTGGCCGTCGGTGAAACCGAAATCCTTCTTCATCCACTGATAATAGGAGGCCACCCCTTCGCGCGAAACGAACAGCGTCAGTTTCTTCAGGTCTTCAAAACGCCCGATGCCCTGGTCGGGATGCGCAAGCAGAACCTGCGGGTCCTTCTGGAACATGGCGGCAACCGCGACCGTGGGCACGTTCTGCGCGACGGCATCGAACGATTGCAGCGAGTTCGCGCTCATGAAGAAGTCGATCTTGCCGACCGGCAAAAGGATGCGGTTGTTGACGTTCGGGCCGCCCGGCACAATGGTCACGTCGAGGCGGTATTTGCGGTAGGTGCCGTCGGCGAGCGCCTGATAGAAGCCGCCGTGCTCGGCCTGCGCGACCCAGTTGGTTCCGAACGAGACCTTGTCCGGGCCTTGAGCGCTCGCCGTGCCGGTCGTTGCGGCGACGGCGAGGATTGCCCCGGCCAGAGTCCAGCGTGTCGACATTTTTTGACCCCGCAATAGAGGCGCGCCCGACCCACGTATCGTCCCGTGCACCGCGCGCAAACGCAAGCCGGCTTTTCGTCCGCCTTTCCGGCGGCTTTTCTGAATCCGGACGCCGCTCGACACGCGCGCGCGGCAACAGCAACCGGCCTCTGACATCGCGCGTCCGCGGCAGCCGTCGGATCGTGCCGGCGCCTGTTTCCCCGCGCAGCCGCCGGTCGAAATGCGCCGGAAGGAATTCCATTACCTGTGTGCCGGAGGCTTGAGCGGAAAGACGCGACGCGCGATGGTAACCCGACAGCACGCCGCGGCGAAGCCGGCGCGGAAAACCGGCAAAGCACTGGTGACGAGATTGCAGGACCAAGCTCCCGTTCGCACGCCATCGCGCACCGCCGCGCGCATCGTCGTTCTGGTGTTGCTGGCGTGCGGCGGCGCGGTCCTTTCGCTGTTCGCCGGCTGGCGCGAGGCGCAGCAATACGAAGCGGTCGAACGGCTTCGGCTGGCCGCGGCCGTCGATGCCCATTTCGCCGCGGTGCAAGATCGTCTTCTGAGCCGCGAACGGATGGCCGCGACCCTCGCCGCGCTGTTTGCGCCGCCGCCGCTCTCCGCGCCGCGTCCGCTCGGCGATTTTGGCGCCCGGGCGATCAAATTCGCGCCCGATCTCGCCGGGCTCGTCTGGATTGCCGAAGTGACCTCCGGCAACGCCGCCGAAGCGCTGAAAGCGTTTGCCGAATCCGGAATCGAGAATCCGCGCTTTGTCGACGGCGCCGGCGAAACGCTCGCCGCGGACTCGTTGCCGCGCCCGCTCTATCCGCTGCTCGATATTGCACCGGACGACATGCGCGCGCGGCTTGGCACCGATACCGGCTCGTTTCCCGCGCGCCGGAACGCCATCCGTGCGGCGCGCGACCGCCGCGCGGTGACGCGCACGGCGCCGCTCGATCTCATCGAGGCGCCGGCGCAGCGCGGCCTCGTTCTTTATGCCCCGGTGTTTGCGCGCGAAGGACGGTTCGCGGGCGTGCTCGGCTTCAGCTATTCGGTCGAGCGGCTTTTCGGCGCTGCCATCAAGGCCGGCCGGCCGGATGCGCCGTTCGATATCCGGATTTCCGGCGATGCCGAAACTGCCGCGCTTTACACGCTCGCCGCCGAATCCGGCGCGCCGGCCGTGCAACCGCGACAGACCTCGTTCCGGCGCACGATGACATTCGGCGGCGAGCCGCTGCATCTCATCTATGGCGCGCCCCGTGATCTTGCGGCGGAGGGACTGGCGCGCGGCGCATGGATCGCCGGCGGCGGCCTGCTGCTGACGCTCGCCATCACCACCTTGCTCGGCTTCACCGCCGGCCGCGCGGCAGGGCGCGAGACCGATCCGCACCGTTCCGCCGAGGAGCGCCTGAAAGTCCTGATCCACGAACTGAACCATCGCGTGCGCAACGTGATGTCGGTGG
>WBUW01000101.1 GCA_008933495.1 Pseudorhodoplanes sp. | reverse complement strand
CCCTTGCGCCAAAGGGCTCGCGCGCCTCCGGGAAATTCTCGCGGAACGCGTCGCGAGGGTTTCTCCGAGGCGCGCGGCGGAGCCGATCGCAAGGCTTCGCCAAAGGGGTCTCGCCAACCCCTGGCGCCTCCCGGCGCTTCATCCTTGCTAAGGATGAGAACGGGACCGCAAGACGCGCCCGCGTCTTTAAACGACAGGGCGGGCGACGCTTGCGCGCCATTCGCCGCACATTCATGCCGCACGCTCACAACGAGTGACCGCAATGCGCAAGCCGCAAATCCTCCGCGCGTGTGTGCGCCCGCGCGCCGCGACAAGACAAGGGATCCGGAGAACAGGCTGTTGCGGTTCTTCTTCCCGCGCGCGCTCGGGAAACATCCTGAAAGACGGCATGCAGGTCGGCGGTCGCCGTCATGCGCCCGAAGTGGCCCGCTTCAACCGCGGGGTGTTACCGGATGCGCGGCGAGCCGACAGAACCGGCGACGCGGTGCCGGCGCGGCATCTGCGCAACGCCGGACCCGACGATGATGCGGGTGTTGCCCATCCCGTGATGCCGGACCAGATCGAACAGAATCGCGGCATGGTTCGGATGCAGGCGCACGCAGCCCTTGGACGCGCGGCGGCCGAGGTTTTTCACATGAATGGTCCCGTGAATGGCATAGCCTTCATGGAAGAAAATCGAGTACGGCATCGGCGCCATGTTGTATTTGCGCGAGAACCATTTCCGCTCCAGGCGCTGCGGACGGTAAAGCCCCGAGCGCGGTCCGCCGCCAAGGCCGGTGGAAACCGCCCACGAGTGCATGAACAGCCCGTTCACGGTCACCGACATGCGCTGCTCGGCCTTGTCGACCCGGATTTCGATCTCCGCCTGCGCCGGCCGGCACCAGGCCGCGTAACCGAGCAGGACAGCGGCCGCCAGGACGACCCTCGTCGCAATGACGACCCTCGTCGCAATCATGCAATTCCCCCCAAAGATGCGGCAACAAATCACGGCCAGGCAACGAAATGATGCGAAGCGTTGATGCGGCAGGATTCCAAAGCCGCACATGTGTTGTAAAGTCGCGAGCCTGCAAAAACCGCTAAAATGAAGGCTGACACATCGCCGCAAGATCGCTACAGAGCGGAACCATGACGATTCGACGCGCCATGACCCTGGCGGCGTTCCTGGTCGCAGCCGGGAATCCGGTCGCCGTCGCACAGGACCGCGGCACGCTCGACCCGGCGCCGCTGCCGCCGCTGGCCAATCCCGCGAATCCCAGGACTCCGGCAAAGGAACTGTTCGGACGCAAGACGGCACCGCTGCCACTCGCCGCGCGCTCGATCGGATTCTATACGCGCGGATGCCTCGCCGGCGCGGTCGCGCTGCCGGTCAACGGCAAGACCTGGCAGGTCATGCGGCTGTCCCGCAACCGGAACTGGGGGCATCCGGCGCTGATCGACTTCCTCGAGCGATTCGCGTCCAGGGTTCCCAAAGCCGGCTGGCCGGGAATCCTGGTCGGCGATCTCGCGCAGCCGCGCGGCGGACCGATGCTCACCGGTCACGCCAGTCACCAGGTCGGGCTCGACGCCGACATCTGGCTCACCCCGATGCCCAAGCGCGAACTGACGCGGCAGGAGCGTGAGGAAATGTCCGCCGTCAATGTGGTGCGCGACGACAAGCGCGATATCGACCCCGCGGCCTGGACGCCGCATCATGTCGCCGTCATCCGCGCCGCGGCCGCCGACCCCGGGGTCGAACGCGTCCTCGTCAACGCCGCCATCAAGAAAGCGCTGTGCCGCGACGCCGGGAGCGATCGCGCATGGCTGCGCAAGGTTCGTCCCTGGTGGGGCCACAATTACCATATGCATATCCGCATCGGCTGTCCCGCCGACAGCCCGGCCTGCAAGCCGCAGGATCCGGTTCCCGAAAGTGATGGCTGCGGCAAGGATCTGGATTACTGGTTCCAGGATTCGATCCTCAATCCGCCGCCGCCGTTGTTTCCGCCAAAACCGAAACCGCCCATCACCATGGCCGAATTGCCGCCGGCCTGCCGCACAATCGCGTTGACGCCGTAGAGGCACGAGAACCACCGGCACCTTCGTTCAGTAACCAGGATACGCGTCTGTGCCGGTTTCTCGGCCGTCGCATCGGCCTTCCCGACGGCGACCGCGTTGCGATGTCACGGCCGCACCCGCCGCGCCGGGCGGAGACTCTCCAGCGCATAACCCGTTCGGATTGAATCGGACCGCGTACGCGATCTATTGTTTTCCGCGCGATCTTGCGCCGAGCCGGTTCCCACTTCGGCGGATCGCACTCAACTGATGCCGCACGCAGCGATCAGCCGATCGCCCGGCGCCGCGGCGTTGTCAGGTCTCCGCAAGCGGCAGACTGTTCGTGTACTTGACCTGTTCGAGCGCGAAGCTCGATTCGATCGACGCCAGACCGGGAAGGCGTGTCAGCTTGTCCTTGAGAAAGCGCTCGTAAGCCGCGAGATCGGCCACCACGACGCGCAGCAAATAGTCGCGCGGACCGGTCATCAGATAACATTCGAGCACCTCCGGCCAGCGGCTGATCGCCTTGGCAAAACGGTCGAGCGCCTCTTCCCGCTGGCTTTCCATCTTGATCGAAACAAACACGCTTACCGGCAAGCCGACGGCCTGCTGGTCGACCAGCGCGACATAGCGGGAGATGACGCCGTCTTTCTCGAGCAGCCGCACCCGGCGCAGACACGGCGAGGGCGAGAGGCCGACCGTCTCGGCCAAATCGGCCAGGCTGATACGGCCGTCGCGCTGGAGCGTTGCGAGAATCTTGCGGTCGATGCGGTCGAGCGGACGCATTCATGCATCCATTGGCGATGATACGACGCAATATTAGAATATTCTGCCAAAATTGGCCAATCCGGCTCGCCACTTTGGCTCATCCTGCCAATGCCGCCATGATGAAATCGACCCCGCGACCCCCGAGGCACGCGGCTCCGACCATGCCATCCGACTCCAGCCCGATCGATCCGAACACGCTCGAAATCCTCGCCGAGCTTGAAAAGAAAGTGCTCTGGCTGGCGAGCTGGACCATCCACAACGCGAACCACCTGCGCGAGAACGTCGACGGCCTGAAAGTCGGCGGCCATCAGGCTTCCTCGGCCTCGCTCGCCACGATCATGACGGCGCTGTATTTCGACGTGCTGCGTCCGCAGGACCGTGTCGCGGTGAAGCCGCATGCCAGCCCGGTCTTCCATGCGATCCAATACCTGCTCGGCCGGCAGACGCGCGGACGCCTCGAGGCATTCCGCGGCTACAAGGGCGCGCAAAGCTATCCCTCCCGCACCAAGGACGCCGACGACGTGGACTTCTCCACCGGCTCGGTCGGTCTCGGCGTCGCGCAGACGCTGTTCTCCTCGCTGGTGCAGGATTATGTGCGCGCGCATGGCTGGAGCACCGGGCAGCCCGAAGGCCGCATGATTGCGCTGGTCGGCGATGCCGAACTCGACGAAGGCAACATTTTCGAGGCGATGCTGGAGGGCTGGAAACAGGGTTTGCGCAATTGCTGGTGGGTGATCGACTATAACCGCCAGAGCCTCGATGCGGTCGTGCGCGAGGGATTGTGGGCGCGCTTCGAGGCGCTGTTCCGCGGCTTCGGCTGGGATGTCGTCATCCTGAAATACGGCTCGCTGCTGGAAGCCGCGTTCCGGGAGCCGGGTGGCGACGCATTGCGAGCCTGGATCGACAATTGTCCGAACCAGCTCTATTCGGCGCTCGTTTTCCGAGGCGGCGCGGCCTGGCGCAAGCACCTGCTTGAGGCTCTCGCAGACCACGGCGATGCCGTGCGCCTGATCGGGAAGCGCTCCGACGAAGAACTGGCGCGGCTGATGACCAATCTCGCCGGCCATGATCTGCCATCGCTGACAAAAGCCTTCCGCGCAATCGACCACGACCGCCCGGTCTGTTTCATCAGCTACACGATCAAGGGCTTCGGCCTGCCGATGGCCGGCCACAAGGACAATCATGCCGGCCTGATGACACCCGCGCAGATCGAGACGCTGCGCGCGGCAATGAACGTGCGTCCCGGACATGAATGGGACAAGTTCGAGGGCCTCCGGTTCGGCGCCCGCCGGCTGCAGGACTTTCTCGACAAGGTCGCATTCGTAAAGCGTCCGGAACGCACGCGCGCACCGGCGATTGCGGTGCCGGATGCGCTCCCGGTCGCAATCCAGTCCGTCACATCGACGCAAGCCGGCTTCGGCGCCATCATGAACGAGATCGGCAAGGACAAGGCGGACTATGCGAGCCGCATCGTCACCACCTCGCCGGACGTGACGGTTTCGACCAATCTCGGCCCCTGGGTCAATCGCCGCGGTCTCTTCGCGCGTGAAAGCATGCGCGATATTTTCAAGGCCGAGCGCATTCCCTCGACCTTCAATTGGGAGTTTTCACCGGCCGGCCAGCACATCGAGCTTGGCATCGCCGAGATGAACCTGTTCATCCTTTTGTCCGCGCTCGGCCTATCGCATGCAATCAACGGCGTGCGCCTGCTGCCGGTCGGCACATTGTACGACCCCTTCATTTCGCGCGGGCTCGATGCATTGAATTATGCCTGTTATCAGGACGCGCGCTTCATCCTTGCGGCAACGCCGTCCGGCATCACGCTGGCGCCGGAAGGCGGCGCCCATCAGTCGATCGCGACGCCGCTGATCGGCATGGCGCAAGACGGACTGGCGGCATTCGAGCCGGCTTTCGTCGACGAACTAGCGGTAATCATGCGTTTTGCGCTCGATTATATCCAACGCGACGGCGGCGGCGAGGCATCCGAGCGCAATTGGCTGCGCGACGAAACCGGCGGATCGGTCTATCTGCGGCTGTCGACGCGCCCGATCGAGCAGCCGGCGCGGACCATGTCCGCCGAGTTATCGCGCGCGATCGTCGACGGCGCCTACTGGCTGCGCAATCCGGGTCCGAATGCGCAGGTGGTCGTCGCCTATACCGGCGCCGTTGTGCCGGAAGCGATCCAGGCGGTCGGCCTGATGGCGGAGGATAGGCGCGACGTCGGACTGCTCGCCGTGACCTCCGCCGACCGGCTTAATGCCGGCTGGACGGCCGCCCAGCGCGCGCGCGAGCGCGGCTTCGTGCATGCCCGCTCGCATATCGAGCGCCTGTTCGCGGACGTGCCGGCCCATTGCGGACTGGTCACGGTACTCGACGGACATCCGGCGACGCTGGCCTGGCTCGGGGCCGTGAACGGTCAGCGCGTGCGCGCGCTCGGCGTCGAGCATTTCGGACAGACCGGCTCGCTGCCCGACCTCTACCGGCATTACGGCATCGACGCGAACGCCATCGTGGCCGCCGCGCAATCGATTGCGCCCGGACGTCCGATCCGTCATCTGAAGGCGCTGCGGTAGCGCCTCAGATGAACTTGAACGTCCGCGCCAATTGCCATACCGCTAGTCCGATGATCAGTACCCCGACCAGTACCATCAATAAGCGGGGCGGAATGAAGCGGACGATAAACCCGCCGAACGGCGCCGCGGCAATTCCGCCGATTGCGAGCGCAATCAGATGCGCAAGCGGCGACGCGCCGAGTTCGATAAAGAACGTCGCAGAGGCGGCGGCGGTGACAAAAAATTCCGCCGCATTGACCGAGCCGATGCTGTGACGCGGAGAATGGCCGGTCCCGATCAACGTCGAGGTCGTTACCGGACCCCAGCCGCCGCCACCGCTCGCATCAAGAAAGCCGGCCGCAAAGCCGATCGTTGAAAGCCAGCGCGTCGGCGCCTCGCGCGCGGCCGCCATGTTTGCGGACTTGATCAGGATGTAAACGCCGATCACCAGAAGATAGGCCGACACATAGGGACGCGCGACGCCGGCGTCGACGTTCGACAGCAGCAAGGCCCCGAGCGCCGCGCCGACGACACCCGCCGCACCGAGCCGCCACACCATCTGCCAATCGACATTGCGATTATAGACATGGGAGGCGGCGGAAGCGCCGGTCGTAAAAATCTCGGCGGTATGAACGGCGGCGCTGGCTTGCGCCGGCGGCAATCCTATCGCCAGCATGAAGGAGGTGGAGATCAGGCCAAACGCCATCCCCAGCGCACCATCAATGGTCTGCGCGATAAAACCGATCACGATCAACAGCAACATGTCACTTGTGACGAAATCCATGCTGGCAATACCCGGCATGAGGGACGGGATTAGGACGTGCAGTGCGGCCTATGGGATCGTCACGATCATGGACTGTATCAATGCGAGTACGACGGTAACGATCAGTGTCGCGAACACGACGGTGGCGGCGTAAAGAAGCGAGCGGTCGCGGGCTGCATCCATCAGCGGCGGCAATCCGGTCCACAGAAGATAAAGTCCGTAAAGCCCGAGGATCGTCAGGAAGCGCAGGCCCGGGATCAGCAGGAATACGCCTGCGAGCCAGCTCGGCGTAAAGGAATAAGCCGACAGCTTCAGCGCATTCGGAAAATTGCGCCGGGCGCGGAAAACCGGCGCCAGCCCGTCGATGATCAGGGCAACAATATAAACAAGCGCAAACGAGAAAGCGTAGGCGATCACCATATTGAGAATGCCGGCCATGACCGGAACGCGGAACGTCCCGGCCGAGACGGAGACGCCGACCAGCGACGTTCCGATGAAGCCCGCGCCCGCCGGG
Organism: Pseudorhodoplanes sp.; assembly: GCA_008933495.1. Lineage (GTDB taxonomy): Bacteria > Pseudomonadota > Alphaproteobacteria > Rhizobiales > Xanthobacteraceae > Pseudorhodoplanes. The sequence continues at coordinate 1,892 of WBUW01000101.1, read as the reverse complement.
ATCAGCGCGAGCGGCGCCACATAGCACACCAGCAAGGTCCAGGTATCGGCCGGCTCGCGTTCGATGCCCAGCCACTCCGAATCCGGACTGAGGATTACATTCTTGACGCGCTCAATGAGTGTCATTGCCGCATTCCTGTCATCGATCACTCGGCCGCCGAAAGCGTGACCGGGCTTGATCCGCTCGCATCCTCCAGAATCATGGCGGCGCCCTTTTCCGCAATCATGATGGTCGGCGAATTGGTATTGCCGGAGGTAATGGTCGGCATCACCGAAGCGTCGGCGATACGAAGTCCCGACACGCCGATGACGCGCAGACGCTCATCCACAACCGCCGTCGGGTCCTCGCGGCGTCCCATTTTCGCGGTTCCGACCGGATGGAAGATCGTGGTTCCGATATCACCGGCCGCCTTGACGAGCGCAGCCTGATCGTCGTCGCGCACGCCGCCGCCCGGCAGATATTCGGCCGGCCGGAACCGCTGCAATGCGGGCTGGCCGACGACTTTTCGCGCCACGCGAATGGAGTCTGCGGCCACCCGGCGATCCTCCTCCGTGGACAGATAGTTCGGCTGAATGAGCGGCCGGTCGGCGGGATCGCTGGAGCGAAGGCGGATGAATCCCCGGCTCGTCGGCCGCAGGTTGGCCACGCTGACCGTGAAGGCCGGGAACGGATGCAACGGATCGCCGAACTTGTCGAGCGACAGCGGCTGGACATGAAACTGGATGTTGGGGCGGTCCTGGTGCGGATCGGAGCGGGTAAAGGCACCAAGCTGCGAAGGCGCCATGGTCAGCGGCCCACGCCGCCGAAAAGCATAATCGAGGCCCATGCCGATGCGGCGCAGGATCGAACCATAGGTCTCGTTCAGCGTGCGCACACCGGAAACCTTGTAGATCAGGCGAAGCTGAAGATGGTCCTGGAGATTGTTACCGACCCCCGGCAATGCGCGGAGCGGCGCGATTCCCAGTTCGTTGAGATGGTCGCCGGGCCCGACGCCTGACAGCAGCAGCAATTGTACGGACCCGATGGCGCCGGCCGACAGGACGATGTCGCCGCGGCAGCGGGCCAGACGCTCTTGACCGTTCTGAAAATAGCGAACGCCGGCAGCGCGCTTGCCCTCGAACACGATGCCCTGCGCCAGACAACCGGTTTCGACGCGCAGATTGGCGCGTCCGAGCGCCGGCTTGAGAAATCCCCGCGCCGACGACCAGCGCCGCCCGCGCTTCTGGTTGACGTGAAAATAGGCGCAGCCCTCATTATCACCGGTATTGAAGTCCTCGACCTTCGGGATGCCGTATTGCGCGGCCGCGTCACGGAATGCGTCAGTGATGTCCCAGCGCACGCGCGGATACTCGACCCGCCATTCGCCGCCGGTGCCGTGATGCGCGCTTTCGCCGAGGAAGTGGCTGACCTGCTTGCGGAAGACCGGGCGCACATCGCCCCAGCCCCAACCGGTCAGGCCGAGCTGCCGCCAATGATCGTAATCGGCCGCCTGGCCGCGTATATAGATCATTGCATTGATTGCGGACGAGCCGCCGAGAACTTTCCCGCGCGGATAGTTCAGCGCACGACCGTTGAGGCCGGGCACCGGCTCGGTCTTGAACATCCAGTCCGAGCGCGGATTGCCGATCGCAAACAGATAACCGACCGGGATATGAAACCAGATCCAGTTGTCCGACCCGCCGGCTTCGAGCAGCAGGACCTTGTTGCGGGATTCGGCGGATAAACGATTGGCCAGCACGCATCCCGCCGAGCCGGCGCCGACGATAATGTAATCGTAGTCTCCCTCGAGCCGCTCTGTCCGATTCATTATCCAACCCCGCATTCGTTCGGTGCGCTCAGTCTGCGGCGCAATTCCGGGCTTGGCAATCGCACAAGGATTGCCTAGAGTTCTC
>WBUW01000546.1 GCA_008933495.1 Pseudorhodoplanes sp. | reverse complement strand
GTTGCGGGTGGTGGCGTCGCCCGGCGGCTGGCCCGGCTGCGGGCGCGGCTGGCCGCCCGGCAGCTCGTTGCCGACCGTGACCTGGCCTTCGCGGTTGTCGGTCTGGGTTGCTTCCTCGCGGACCTGACTCGAGCGCACCACGCGGCCTTCGGGATCGAACTTGTCCGAGGTCTGGGTGATGCGGTTGAAATCAAAATCGGCGGTGAGCTGGACGTGCGCGCGGCCGGGGCCGACCACCGACGAGACGATGGCCTCGACCTGCTCGCGCATGCGCCGCTCGAAGGCGATCCGCCGTTCGTCGGCGCCGGCGCCGCCGGCGCCGTCGTCGGCGGTGCCGTCGGCAAGCAGCCGGCCGTTTTCGTCGACGATCGACACCCGCGCGGGCTTCAGTCCGTTGACCGCCGAGGCGACCAGATGACGGATGGCCCGCACCTGCTGGGCTTCGAGCGCGCCGCGCACCCGCAGCACGATCGACGCCGACGGCTCGGCCTTGTCGCGCGAAAACAGCGGCCGTTCCGGGATAACGAGATGGACGCGGGCGGCCTGCACGCGCTCGATGGCGCGGATGGTGCGCGAGAGCTCGCCTTCGAGCGCCCGCAAATGATTGATGTTCTGGACAAAACTCGTGGTCCCGAGCGCGTCGGACTTGTCGAAGATTTCGTAGCCGATGCCGCCGCCCTTGGGCAGGCCGCCTTCGGCAAGCTTCATGCGCAGCCGCGTGACGTTGGCTTTGGGAACGAGGATCGATGTGCCGTCATTGCGCAATTCGAACGGGATGCTCTGGCGTTCGAGGTCCTTGATGATCGCCGAGGAGTCTTCGAACGACAGGTCCGTGAACAGCGTCGTCATGGCGGGCGAGGTCACCCGCAGCATGAGGAATACGAAAAAGCCGATGAGCGCGGCGGTGACGGCGGCCATCGCAGCAATGCGCGTGACGCCCAGCGTCCTCAGAAACTCGGTAAGACCTTGCACGGGAATCCTCTGACATCGGACGCAGCCTCGCGTCCCCCCGGCAAAAATTGCCCGGTTTATGGTTTCCAACCGGTTAATGCGGAGCGCCCCGGGCGTGCGATCGGGACAATAAAAAAGGCGAGCCCGCCGGCCCGCCTGGTCAGAGCGCCTGGCGCGCTCCGGTCAGCGGCAGAGATCGTGACGGCCGTAGCCGAGATCGGTCACGCAGCGCGGCTCGGCGGCGCGGCGAAGCCTTTTCACAGTCGGCTTGCGCACAACAGGCGCAACCGCCGGATCGGGCAGGCGCACAAGCGCATATCCGCGCACATAGCGATGGACATAGCCGGGCGGCGCGGTATGGACGGGCTCGCGAAAGGCCTCACCCATGCTGGTATCGGCGGGGGTCCAGCGGCTGTGCATCACCGGACGGGCATAGACCGGGCGATAGTCCCAACCGGGCGGCGGCGTGAGCGGGATCACCTCGCCGACCGCGAGCGGACCGGCGGCGACGGGCGCGGCGGAAAGCGCCAAGCCGCCGGCGAGGGCCACGGCAACGAGGGGCGCGGCAACGAGGGCGGCGGCAACGGGGGGCAAGACAGCGACCGGAAGCGGCGTGAAGCGGCGGGTCATGCCGGGCATCTCCGTCTCGGGGCGAGCGCTCCAAGCATAAGACATAGCGCCGCCGCGGCCGGACTTCCAGCCCGGTCGGCAATTACGAACGCCAAATGCGAAAACCG
>WBUW01000100.1 GCA_008933495.1 Pseudorhodoplanes sp. | reverse complement strand
AGCGCATCGAGCTTGATTTGCAGTGAAGTCGTGTCGCGATTCTGCGTGTTCTGGATCAGGAACACCATCAGGAAGGTGATGATGGTGGTTGAGGTATTGATGACGAGTTGCCAGGTGTCGCTGTAGGCGAACAGCGGGCCGGTGAGACCCCAGACTACGACCAGCGCCACCGCCAGGAAAAATGTCGCAGGCCGTCCGCAAAGGTGCGCCACTTCGCCCGCCGCGAATGCGAACCAGCCCGGCCGCGGCAGCCGCGGCGCATTGATTGTCCGGACACGACGACGCGCCATGTCAACCCTGCCTGGATTCAATCCCGCATTGTGTCCCGCCTAGCGGTCGTTGCCGGCGAGCACGGCACGCGTTGCCGTATCGGGCCCGAACTCGTCCACGCTGTCGACCGAGAGCAGCCTGGCGAGCCGGTTGCGGGCCCGGTTCACGCGACTCTTGATCGTGCCGACCGCGCAGCCGCAGATCGAAGCCGCTTCCTCATAGGAAAATCCGGATGCGCCCACGAGAATCAGCGCCTCGCGCTGTTCGTCCGGCAAGTGCGCCAGGGCATTGCGGAATTCCTCGAACTCGATCCGTCCGAGCTGCTCCGGATGCGATTTCAGCTGCTCGGCGAAACGCCCGTCGGTGTCTTCCACTTCACGCTTGCGTTTGCGGTATTCGGAGCGGAACAGGTTGCGCAGGATCGTGAACAGCCAGGCGTTCATATTGGTGCCGGGCTGGAACGAATGGATATTGGCGAGCGCGCGCAGCATGGTTTCCTGGACCAGGTCGTCTGCGCGATCCACGTTGCCTGACAGTGAAATGGCGAACGCGCGCAGGCTCGGCACCGCGGAAAGAATCTGGTCGCGAAGTGCGGGATCCAGCTTCATTCGGCTTTTCCTTCGTCGTCTGAAGGCCTGTCGAGCTTGGATAAAAGTTGAGCGAAGCGGTCGGGGACGCCCTCCTGCACGATCCCATCGTACATGGCGCGCAATTGCTGGCCGATCTTGGCCTGAATCTCGCGACTGAGCCCGCTACGGGTTTTTTCCGCGGAGGTTACGGTCTGCATCGGCATTACGTGCGGTTTGTCTGGCTTCTTCTCGGTCATCTCGATCCTCGCAGCCGCCCCACCGGCTTTGGCAGGGCGACTCCCCGTGCGTGAACCGATAACCTGGGGAGGGAAAGGCGGTTCCCGCCGGCGGGAACTTTTTTCGCCGGCCAGCGTTGAAACCCGAATTTCAGCAAACCGGGAGGGATTTTCGTGTCCGCTTCACAGACGATCGCGCCCTATTTGCCGTTTTTGCGCCGTTATGCGCGCGCCCTGACCGGAAACCAGGTTTCCGGCGATGCTTACGTGACGGCCGCGCTCGAAGCCCTGATCGGGGACCAGTCGATCCTGAGTGCGGGAACCTCGCCAAGGGTAGCTTTATACCGTCTTTTTACGAAAATTTGGAATTCCGTGATCATGAACGGCGTTGCCAGCCCCGCCGAGAAAGGGCTGCCGGCCGAACAACGGCTCGGAAGCATCACGCCGAAACCGCGGCAGGCCTTTCTGCTGATCGCGCTCGAAGGTTTCTCCGAACAGGAAGCCGCCGAGGTTCTCGATTGCGACATCGCATTCGTCCGGGCGCTGGTCGAGGAGTCGGGCCGCGAACTGGCCGCCGAGATCGCCACCGATGTCATGATCATCGAGGACGAGCCGTTCATCGCAATGGACCTGGAGGGCCTGGTCGAGACGCTCGGCCACAACGTGCTTGGCGTTGCACGCACCCACGCCGAGGCGGTCGCGCTTGCCAAGGTCAAACGTCCCGGGCTCATCCTCGCCGATATCCAGTTGGCCGACGGAAGTTCGGGCCTCGACGCGGTGAACGAATTGCTGCGCGGTTTCGAGGTGCCGGTGATTTTCATTACCGCCTATCCGGAGCGCTTCCTGACGGGCGAGCGGCCGGAACCGGCCTTCCTCATCGCCAAGCCGTTCCAGCCGGCGACGGTTTCCGCCGTGGTCAGCCAGGCGCTGTTCTTCGAGCGCAAGGCGCGCCGCGGCGAGCGCCGCAGCGCCTGAAGCGCACGGCCTTGCGCCCGCGCATTCCGGGGCGCGGCGGCAGGCGTTCGCGCATTCGCGCGATCTGCTCGTGCCGGATAGCTGGCCGGCGGTCGCGTTCTGCGATCTCGTCCGTTCGCAGCTTGGTCACGATATCGGGCGCGACGGCGCGCAGGTGCCGGCGGACGGCGGCGCCGAGCTGCTTTGGACTCAAAGCAGGGGTCCGAAAGTGCCGAGTCCGGCCCGCCGCGATTTCGGCAGTCTCGTGATCGAACGCAATCTCTCACGCGCAATCGAGGCGGGGGGCCGAACGCGGCTTTACCGCGGAGGGTTTGCGCTGCCGCATCGCAATCCCGGTTTCCGGAGGCGGATGAAGCGGCGGAACGCCGGGCGCGCCCGCGCGTTGAAGGCTCGTTAGCGTCACGGGCGGATGAGGCGTTCCATGCGCCGGATTTCAACGCCGATCGGAACCGTTTCGGGTGCCGTCGCGGCCGTTCTGGGTCTTGCTGTGCTTGTCGGCGTCGCGCGGGCGCAGGCCGATTCGTTCAGCATGCGCTGGGCTGCATTCGCAATCCCGCCAAAGGGCGACCGCCTGGCGGCGGCGGCGAGCGCCGGCGACCCGCATGCGCGGCGATCGTTCACGCTGGTCCGCGACGATCCGTCCAGCCGCATCACGATTGCCCGCAAGACCGTGCGACCGCCGCCCGATGCCCGCCCGCCGCTGCGTGCAATCCCCGACGACAGCGGGCGCGGGCGCAATCCTATTCTTGACGGCTGCGATCCCGCTTTCAGTCCGGTGACGACCCCGGATCGGGCCAACGTCGCCGGTCGCTGCCTCGCGTCCTTGCAGCCTCTGCAACGCATGGCGGTCGGACGCTGACCGCACACAGGCGCAGAACGATGCGGCCGGGTCGAACGATCCGGCCGTTTTGCATTTGTGGGGCGGACGGCGAGAGCGCCCGGGCCGGACAAGGATCGGCACGACGATCAGGAGCGTGCCGGGCACGCTGGACGCGCCGTAGCCTGAGGTCGCACCGTTGGGCGAGGATGGAATGGCGCCGGTCCGGGCGAGAACGAGAAGAAAGAAGAACCGTGCCAAGGCTCATGGATAGAACGCGGCTCGTGTGCGCTGTGCGTGGCGGTCTCATCGTTGCGTCAGCGCCGCGTCTGCGCGCCGATGCCCGTCACGAAGCGGAAATTCCAGCCGTCCACAATTGGAACAAATTTGCAGTCTTTGCGTTCAATGATGTTATCGCTGCGCGTTGCATGCACCGGCGCGCATTTTGCTTTTTCTCGAAGAGGAGGTTGCCCATGATCCGCATCGCGACAATCGTTGCCGCGTTCGCAGCTTTTTCGTTCGCTGTACCGGAGCCCGCGGTTGCGCAAGCGCGTGCGAAGGTCGGTACGCTGACCTGTAACATGTCGGGTGGCCTCGGCATGATCGTCGCTTCGCGCAAGGAATTGCGCTGCACGTTCTCGCCCTCCGCGCGCGGCTGGCGGCGTGAAGCCTATGTCGGTGCAATCACGCGGGTCGGCATCGACCTGGGAGCGACCCAGGGCGGCCGCCTGGTATGGGCGGTCTATGCGCCGACCGATGCCGGTGGCGCCGCGCTTGCCGGCGACTATGGCGGCGCCAGCGCGGAAGCGACTGTCGGCCTCGGCGCGGGTGCCAATGCGCTCCTCGGCGGCTCGCGCCGCACCGTCATGCTCCAGCCGCTCTCGGTGCAGGGGCAGACCGGCGTGAGTCTTGCGGCCGGCGTGGCGGGTCTTTCGCTGCGCCCGGCGCGCTGACGTCTCGGCAACGACCAGAGTGAACGGCCGCCGCTGGCGGCCGTTCGCTTTTGCTGGAGCGCGATCCGCCGAAGTGGGTACCGGTTCGGCGAGAGATCGCGCGAAAAACTAAAGAATCCGGACCGTGATCCGATTCAATCTGAACGGATCACGGTCTAAGGTGGCGCGCAAACCGCGACGCGGCAGAAGGAGACGGGGGTGCGTGCGATTACGGTTGAGCCCGGTCACGCGCACTCCGCGCGTCTGGAAGACTGGCTGGAGCCGCCGGTCTCGGAAGGCGCCATTCTGGTGCGCACGCTCGCGCTCGGGGTCTGCGGCACCGACCGCGATATTCTCGACGGCCATTACGGCTCGGCGCCGCCGGGCGCCCGGCGTCTCGTCCTGGGCCATGAATCGCTTGGGGTTGTGGAGGAGGCGCCGCGGGGCTCTGGCTTCGTCCCGGGCGACCGGGTGGTGGGGATCGTCCGTCATCCCGATCCGTTGCCCTGCCCCGCCTGCGCCGCCGGCGAATGGGACATGTGCCGCAACGGCCTCTATACCGAACGCGGGATCAAGGCCCGGCATGGCTTCGGCGCCGAGCGGTTCCGGCTCGAGCCGGAATTTGCGGTGAAGGTCGACCCCGCGCTCGGCCTGGCCGCGGTCCTTGCCGAGCCGGCCAGCGTTGTGGCCAAGGCCTGGGATCATGTCGAGGGCATCGGACGGCGTTCGGCGGCCTTTGCGCCCCGGACGCTGCTCGTCACCGGTGCCGGTCCGATCGGGCTGCTGGCGGCCATGATCGGGCGTCAGCGCGGGCTCGCTATTCATGTGCTCGACCGCAATCGCGAAGGGCCGAAACCCACGCTCGTGCGCGCGCTCGGCGGCACCTATCACGCATCGCCGGCGTCGCTGGGCGAGCGGGTATTCGACGTCGTGATGGAATGCACGGCCGCGACGCCCGTCATCGTCGAGGCCATCGCCCGCTGCGCCCCGGCCGGCATCGTCTGTCTTGTCGGCGTGTCATCGCCCGGTGGCCGAGCGAACTTCGATATCGGCGGATTCAACCGGACACTGGTCCTCAACAACGCGGTCATATTTGGAACGGTGAATGCCAATCGGCGGCACTACGAAAGCGCGCTGCTTGCGCTTGCAAAAGCCGAGCGTGCGTGGCGCGAGGCATTGATCACGCGCCGGGTTCCGCTGGCGCGCTGGCCGCAGGCGCTGGTCGCAGCGCCCGGCGACATCAAGGTGGTGATCGAGTTCGACGGCTGAGGCCAGACCGTCAGTTCGTCAGCCAGGCGACGCCGAAGGCAAGGCAAGCAAGAACGATGCTTGTCACCAGCACGACCAGCACCGGCGGGTCCAGGAATCCTTGCCGCGATTGCACCGGCGTCAGAACCGGCGCGGCGAAAAATCGTTTCCATACCATGGTCCGCTCCGGTTAAGACGTTGAACCGTCTCGGGGTTCAGCAGCACCAACGCGGGGACAGCGCACGCAGTTCCGAATTTGGCCGCGCTGGCCGCGCTTTGGTCATTTTTCGCGCCGAAAGCTGCTATGCTTTGCCGACAATATCGATTTGTCGGCGACCCGATCCCCCGGGCGGCGCCGTTTGCATGAGGAGCCCGTTTGCCATGTCCACGTCGACCTGGGTCATTCTCGGCGTCATCGCGGCCGCCGCCGCCTACATCGTCGCAATCTATAACCGGCTGGTGGCGCTGCGGCAGCGGGTCAATCAGGCGTTTGCCGACATCGACGTGCAGCTCAAGCAGCGGCACGACCTCATCCCGAATCTCGTCGAGACCGTGAAGGGCTATGCCTCGCACGAGCGCGAGACGCTGGATGCGGTCATCAAGGCGCGCAACGCCGCCATCGCCGCCCACGGTCCGGCCGCCCAGGCGAGCGCCGAAAATGCCTTGAGCGGCGCGCTGCGGCAGCTTTTTGCGCTGGCCGAGGCCTATCCTGACCTCAAGGCGAATACCAATTTCCAGCAATTGCAGACCGAGCTCTCCGATATCGAGAACAAAATCGCCGCCGCCCGCCGTTTCTTCAACAATGCGGTGCAGGAATACAATACCAGCATCGAACAATTCCCCGCGGCGTTTATCGCCGGGCCGTTCGGATTCGCGCGTCGGGAATTTTTCGATCTCGGCGAGGCCCGCGGGCAGCTCGAACAGACGCCGCAGGTCAAGTTCTGAGCGGCGCGGCGGCGCGTTCGCCGGCGCCGGCACATGGCAGGGTTCTGAGCGATGGCCGCCTACGGTCTCTATACGCACATCGCCAGCAACAGACGGCGCTCGATCCTGCTGCTGATCGGGCTGTTCCTCCTCGTCTACCTGATGGTATTTGCGGGCGCGCTCGCCGCCGAAGGTTTTCTGCGCGATGCGCCCCTCGATATCATCGTCGCAGCCGCGGTGAACGACCTGATCGTCGCCCTGCCGTTCGCCACGATCGGCACGGGTCTGTGGATTGCCTTCGCCTGGCGGTTCCACCAGGCGCTCATCGACAAGCTGACCGGCGGGCGCGAGGTGACGCGCGAGCAGGAGCCGCGTCTCCATAACCTGCTTGAGAACCTGTGCATCTCGCGCGGGATCACGATGCCGAAGCTCAAGGTGATGGAGAATGGCGCGCTCAACGCCTTCGCAACCGGATTGAACGAGCAGCAATATTCGATCACGGTCACGAGCGGCCTTGTCGGCGCGCTCGACGACGCCGAGATCGAAGCCGTGCTGGCGCATGAACTGACCCATATCCGCAACGGTGACGTGCGCATGCTGGTGATTGCCGTCATCATTGCCGGCGTGATCTCGTTCTTTGCGGAACTGTTTTTCCGCTTCTTCTTCAACTGGCGGGGCGCACCGCGCGCGAGCCGTTCTTCGAGCGACCGCAAGGGTGGAGGGGCTGCCGCCATCTTCATCGCGATCGCGCTGGTCGCGCTCGCCTGGCTGCTCTCGATCGTGATCCGGTTCGCGCTGTCGCGTTCGCGCGAATTCCTGGCCGACGCCGGCGCCGTCGAACTGACCAAGAATGCCGACGCCATGATTGTGGCGCTGCGCAAGATCGAAGGCCGCGGCGAATTGCCCGGGGTGACGTCCGCGGTGATGGAAATGTGCGTCGACAATCCGCGCGAGGGATTTGCCGACCTCTTCGCCTCGCATCCCTCGATTGAGCGGCGGGTGGCGGCACTGGTGGAATTTGTCGGCGGCCGCGATCCGGGACCGCTGGCGCTGCCGGGGCAGGAAAGCGGCCCGGAGCCGGCCGCGGCCGCGGCGGCGACCGAGAATGCGGATGTCCCCATAGCCGCCGGGCCATGGGCGCCGCCGCTTCCGGGCGCAGGCCTTGATCCGGCCGGCGACCGCTGGGGCGACCGCCGCTCCTGATCGGCCGGCTATTGCGGGCGATAGATTCCGGTTTGCGGGTCGCGCTTTAATTTGGCGGGCGCTGGCGGGACCGGCTGCGGCGCCGGCTCGGCGCGCGCGCGGCCCAGTTCGTCGTTAATGCGCCGATATTCTTTCGCCATCAGACGCGCCAGCGCAACGACGCCAAGCGCACCCAGTGTCCACAGGACGAGCGGCGGCAGAACCGGCATCTTCCTTCTCCCCGTCAGAGTCCGTAGCGCGCCCAGATCGCGCGTTCCTCGATGGCCGAAACGAGCTCGTCGGCAAGGCCCGGCCGCGCCAGCGGATCGATGCCGACGCCAGGAATCCGGCGCCCGAACCAGCCGCGCTCGACGACCAAAGGTGTCACCACCTTCTCGCCGAACCTCGCGCGCAGGACGTTGCGGATTTCGCCGACGCGATCGACCAGTCCGAGCTCCTGCGCGCGACCGCCGATCCAATATTCGCCGGAAAACAAGACCGAATCGGGGCCTTTCAGGCGTCGGCCGCGGCGCGATCTCACAAGCGAAATGAACATGTCGTGGATGTCCTTCTGGATCGCTTTCAGGCGATGGACGTCCTCCGGCTTTTCCGGCAGAAAGGGATCGAGGGTCGATTTGTATTTGCCCGCGGTATAGACCCGCCGCTCGATGCCAAGCTTTTTCAGCGCCTTCTCGAATCCGAACGTCGCGCCGATGACGCCGATCGAGCCCACGATCGAGGACGGGTCGCAGACGATTTCGTCGGCCGCGCACGCGATCATGTAGCCGCCCGAGGCTCCGACGTCCTCGATAAAGGCGATCACCGGCAGACCGCGCTCGTCGGCGAGTTGCCGGATGCGGCTGAAAATCAGGTGCGACTGCACCGCCGACCCGCCCGGCGAATTGATGACGATCGCCACCGCCTCGGCCTTGCGAGGCTTGAAGGCGGTATCGAGGAGGCGCGCAACACCGGCAAGCGTCAGGCCGGGCTTGAGCGGCGTCGACAGGCCGATCACGCCGGACAGCCGTACCACCGGCACCAGCGGGCCGGCGCGGAAGCGCGCGGGGATCAGGCGGTCAAGGAAACGTGAGCGAATGCCAGATTTTGCCATGGCTTGGTCATAGGCCGGACGCGCGGCCCGCTCAAGTTACCCGTCGTTAACCGAGATTGGGTCATTTGCGCCCGGAACGACGCGGCGCCGCGCACGTTAGCGGCGGGATGGAGGCAGCGATGAAAATCTACGTCCTGTTTATGCTGCTTGGCATTCTGACCGCCTGCGCGCACTGGCCGGCCCGCAAATTCACCCGCAAACCTGCCGCGCAAGCGATGCCGCGTGGCGCATAACCGCCTCGGCGTCGGCCGTAGGCCGCCCGTGCGTGTCGTTGAGCACAAGCGGCGGCAGCATTTCGGTCTCGTCCGCGCTTGAGGCTCCGTTCTTGACGGCGTTGGCAAGGATCCGGATCGGCGCTTCGCCGGCGCGGCCGTGAACGAGACGAAGTGCCGGCCGCCGGAAATCCGTCGCGAGTGCCGCACACAGCCGCTCGGCGCCG
>WBUW01000099.1 GCA_008933495.1 Pseudorhodoplanes sp. | reverse complement strand
ACAACAGCGCGCTCAATCCGCTCCAGGTGATATCCGTGCCGACGATATGCATGAAAGTCGAGCGCAGCGGCAGCACGGTCATGTTGTCGAACTTCATCAGCACGACAAGCGCGGTGAACCCGCCGCAGCGGCGAAACTCGTTCACCACCCAGTCGTCAAATGTAAACGTATCGTGTCCGACCGGCTCAAACCTCGACAAGCGGCAACTCCTGAATTTCAACCTCCATCAGGCTCAGGAAGGGAGCATTACGGTTCGTGGCAAACCACTTCTCGAAATCCGACAATTCGGCCGCAACCGACGGCGTTTCAGCAGCCGCATCTTCACTCTGGCCGGTTTGCCAGAGTGCCGTGATGACGGGCAAGAACCTGTTCACGACCTCGCGCTGCGGATCGCTCGCGCCGGTCCAGTTCAGTTCGCGCAGCAGCGCGGTCGTGCCATGCGCTGCGGCTTCCTCCTGGTCCTTGGCGGCGAGAACCGCCGACGACAACGAGCGCAGCAGATTGAGACGGCGGAAGGCGAACGCCCGTTCCTGTTCGAATTCCCTGATGCGCCGCATCGCCTCATTACGATAGGCTTCCTCGGCGACATTCGCCGCCTGGGCAACCTGCTCGAGTTCGCGGATATAGTTATCGGCCGGCTTTGCCGTCATCGCGTGACCTTCCTGCTTTTTGGCGGAAGAGAGTGGGAGTCGAACCCACTAAGAACCGTCTCGCGGCCCTTCCCGGATTTGAAGTCCGGACGCCCCACCGGGGACGCTTCTCTTCCTGAACCGAGTGTCTCTTCCGCGGCTGCCGGGCGCCGGAACAGATCGAGCCGATGCCTGTTGATCCGCCGCAGGTCGCCGCGCCGCAATGTCACGCCATGGCGATCGAAGAATTCGAGGATCTGGATCGCGACCTTGCGCCCGTTATCAAGCCGGTCGCGCAATTGCGCGGCGGTGAAATGGCCGCCCTCGCCGGCGGCGGCAAGCGCGGCCGCGATCTCCACCATTTCGGCGACGGTGCCCCGCAGGAAAAAGTGATCCTGCGCGATCTCGTCGACCCGCCCGGTGCGCGACAGCAATTTGAAAAGCTTGCGGACATTGGCTTCGGGAACCGACAACAAGCCGGCGATATCGCGCACCCGGGGTGGCCGGAAGCGTTCGCCACCGCTGATGAGCGGGCGGGTCCTGGTCCACAACACCTCATCCTGCGGGCTGAGCCGGACTTCGTGACCCGGCAGCTTGACCCATGCACCATCAAGTGCGACGTCCTTCGTGCGCTGCAGACCCTGCAGCATCGCCGCGAACGCGGGAGCCGGAAGACGCGGCTCAAGCTGCATCCGCAGCCGCTCGAGGCCGATACCGGCCAGATCCGGATTCTCGACATGGTACTTTTCGAGCGTGCCGATCAGGCTGCGCTTGAGCCGCAGCCACTGGGCGGGCGACAGCACCAGCGTATTCTTTGCGGTTCCGATCCGCACGAGTTCGCCGCGCGCGACGATCGCCTCGATCTCAGCAGGCGCAAGCGCGCGATCGCGCGCGAAAACGGTCAGATCGACATAGCCCGGCGGCCGGTCGAGCAATTGCAGCAGGGCCTGTTCCGGGTCAGCGATCGCACAGGCTTCGAGCTGGGCCAGCCGTTCGCGCGTGCGGCGCCTGCGGGCGGGGCCGCGTAAGTCCAGAAAGCGGCCGCCGCCGATCGTGCGCTGGGCACTGGTGTCGCGCAGCACGAATCGGTCGCCGGCCGCGGCCGCGACCGGCCGTTCGAGCACCAGTTGCACGTAACCGTCGCTGCCCGGATTGAGTGGCTGATCGGCAAGCAGCACGACACGGGCGCCGGTTTCGGAGGCGGCATAATGCAGCCGCACCGGCATCCATTGCGCGATCGGCCGCGGCTCCGTCGGCAGCACGCGAAGCGTCGCATCGATGCGGTCGGCCGGCGCATGTAATTCGGGATCAAGCACAACGTCTCCGCGCGCAATGGCGTCTTTCGAGATGCCTTCGCCGGTCAGATTGAGCGCGCAGCGATCGCCGGCCCGCCCGGTTTCCGACGCGCGGTTCTGCGCATGAATGGAGCGCACCCGCGCCGAGAGGCCGGACGGACTCACGGTCACGCGGTCGCCGACCGCGACCGCGCCCGACAAGACCGTGCCGGTGACGACGGTGCCGGCGCCGGGCAAGATGAACGAGCGGTCTACCGCAAGGCGAAAGCGACCCTTTGCCGTACGGCCGCCGGCCATATGCGCGGCCTCGAACAAAAGCTGCCGCAGGGCAGCGACACCCTCGCCGGTGACCGCGGACACCGGCAGGATATCGACGCCGGCCAAGGCCGTCGGCTGCAGGACGTTCGCGATCTGTGCCTTGACCTGCGCACGCCGGTCGGCGTCGACCAGATCGCATTTGGTCAAGGCAACGACGCCCCGCTCGATGCCAAGAAGATCGACGATCGACAGATGCTCGGCCGTCTGCGGCATGACGCCATCATCGGCAGCGACGACGAGCAGCACGAAATCGATGCCGGTCGCTCCGGCCAGCATGTTGTGAACAAAGCGATCATGTCCCGGCACATCGACAAAACCGATCACCTGGCCCTCGCCGGCCGGAAGATAGGCAAAGCCGAGGTCGATGGAGATTCCACGCTGTTTTTCTTCCAGCAGCCGGTCGGTATCGACACCGGTCAGCGCGCGCACGAGCGCGGTCTTGCCATGGTCGATATGACCTGCCGTCCCGACAATCATGCGACCGGCTCCGGCAATGGCTTGTCGGCAAGCGCGCGCGCACGCGCGATTTCGAGCGGCGACAGGGAGGTCCGCGCCGCGTCGAGAAACGGTGCCGCAAGCTCGCTGCCCGCGTCCCGGCCTCGCAACAGCCAGGCCAGAGCGGCGACGCGGTCGCGGGGAACGCCGGCGCCCAGATGATAAGCGGCGCCGAGCATGGCCTGGGCGTCGGCATCGCCGCGAATTGCAGCCTTGTCCCACCACAACGCGGCCTGTTGCGGGTCGCGATCGACACCGAGCGCGTTGTGATAGATCATGCCGACGCGGGTCATGGAGGACGCGATGCCCTGCGCCGCGGCCGCCTCCGCCCAGCGCTTGGCCTCGACATGATCCGGCGGAATGATTTCGCCTTCGAGCAGCATCCAGCTCAGCATGTCCTGCGCGGGCGCATCGCCTGCCTCGGCGGCGGCGCGATAGAGCGTCGCCGCCCGCGCCGCGTCCGGATCCACGCCGTCGCCCTTGAAGTAGAGCGCGGCGAGATTGCGCTGGCCGACGCTATCGCCGGCCTCCGCTGCAAGCGTCAGCCAACGCAACGCCAGGGCATTGTCACGCGCGACGCCGAGCCCTTCCGCAAAGCATGCGCCGATATTGTTTTGCGCACGCGGTACGCCCGCATGCGCAAGCGGTCCCCAGATGGCGAGCGCGGCCTCGTAATCATTGCGCCGCACGGCCTCGTGGGCCGCACGCATCCGTTCCGCGATGCCGTCGTCGCCGGCCGCTTCCTTCAGCGGCAGAATGCGACCGAGCCAGCCCATCAGCGACCTCCCGGACGTTTCAGGGCCTGCAGATTGTTCACGAAGCCCGTTTCGTCTTCGAGGCAGCGCAGATCGAGCACCAGCGCCTGATCCTCGATGCGGCCGATCACGGGAATCGCGAGCGCGCGCAAAGCGGCGGCAAGACTGTGGAGCGCGCCCCCGCCATGGCCGACCGGACGACAGGCAATGCCTGCGCTTTCGATCTGCTCTTCCGGCAGCGCGCCCGAACCGATCTGGCTGCTGCAATCAACAACCGAGACGACGAAGTCCTGTCCGACGGCAACGCCAACCGCCGGCTGCAGGCGTCGCGCGAGGTCGGCAATGTCGCTTTTGGGACGCGCGAGCAGGCGCAGGGTGGGCAGCCGTTCATGCAGCCTGTCGGGATCGCGGTAAAGACGCAGCGTCGCCTCAACCGCGGCAAGCCTGATCTTGTCGACCCGCAAAGCACGCTTCAACGGGTTCTGGTTGATCTGCGCGACCAGATCCCGGCGGCCGACAATAAATCCGGCTTGCGGCCCGCCGAGCAGCTTGTCGCCCGAGAACGTGACGATGTCGGCGCCTTCCGCCACCGCCTCCGCCACCGTCGGTTCGTGGACCAGGCCGTAGCGCGACAAATCGATAAGCGTCCCGGAGCCCAGATCGTTGACCAGCGGCACCGCACGACCGCGCGCAAGAGCGACCAGGTCGCGCGCCGGCACCTCCTTGGTGAAGCCGCGGATCTTGTAGTTCGAGGTGTGGACCTTGAGAATGAGCCCGGTGCCGGGATGAACCGCCGCCTCATAGTCCTTCATGTGTGTCCGGTTGGTGGTCCCGATCTCCACCAGCCTTGCGCCGGCACGCGACATGATATCGGGCATCCGGAAGGCGCCGCCGATCTCGATCAGCTCGCCGCGCGAGACAACCGAGTCCTTGTCCCTGGAAAGCGTGTTGAGGACAAGCAGAACGGCCGCCGCGTTATTGTTGACGATGGTGGCGTCTTCCGCCCCGCTGAGCTCGCACAGGAGACCGCGGACCAGGGTATCGCGCTCGCCGCGTTTTCCCGTTTCGAGGTCGAATTCAAGCGCGAGCGTCCGACGCATCGCCACAGTTGCCGCCTCGACCGCCGCCTCGGCCAGAATCGCACGGCCGAGATTGGTGTGCAGCACCGTCCCGGTCAGATTGAAGACCGGACCGACATTGGGCCGCGCATCCTCGTCCAGCCGCACGCCCGCCACGGTCGCGACATCGTCCGGGCCCGATTTGACGATCTGTCCGGCGCGCACGGCGGTGCGCACCGAATCGAGCGTTGCACGAACGGCGATCACAACGGCCGGACGACCGAAACGCGCAATGAGGTCGGTTGCGACGGAGGTCTTGAGCACCTCGTCGACCGAGGGAATACGCGTCAATGCCGCGGGATGCTGATTCATGGGTGCACGACCCGATCAATATCCGAGCAAAAACAGATTCACGCTGCCGCGCCGGAAACCAAGTTCGCGGACTAGAAGATCAAGTCCGAGCGAGGCGACATCGTCGGCAACCGGGTCGAGGGCGTTGTTCTTGTGCTGATGCAGGACCTTGCTGTAGCTCCCGCAAGACTCGCAGATTTCCGCCTTGACCTGTCCGGCGCCGCCCTCGATCTCCTGATAGGAGATCTTTTCGGTTTTGCCGCACACCGTGCAGCGCGCGCGCACATAGTTCCACAGCGTGCTGCAAAGCGAACAAGAGCAAAAGCGGCTGCCTTGGGCATTCGGCCATCCCACAATCAGACTGGCGGCCGGCGCCCCGCCGCAGGCCGGACATGCGCCGTCGCCAACGGGACCAAGCTGCGTCGGGTCCAGGCGCTGCGCCATGCGCGCGAAATGAACCTGCAGGGCGGCGGCAACAAAAACATGCTCGGCGAGCGATTCGATCGGGATCGTATCGTCAAGCGCATTGCGGATCATCGTTGGAATGGCCGCTTCCGCCTGCCGCAGGCGCGTCAGAGCTTCCCGCGCCGCGGCCGGCATGTCGATAGCGTCTGCGGCCGCCAGCAGCCGTTCCAGCGTCGCGTCGAACGCCGCATCGGCCGTAAAACGGCTGCGGTCAAGCGGCGGCATCCTGTGTTCCCTTGCCCGCGCCAGGTTCCCGGCCGGCGGCATTTCGGGCTCGGGCAGACTGTCCTGAATCCCCGCCTGCGCATCCGACAGGTCAGCCAGGAAGGTCAGATAGGCGGCAAGATCGTGGCCATCGGCGAGCGCACGAAAGCGCCGGGCACGATCGATAAAGAGCTGTTTCGGATCGGGAAGCCGCACAAAGGGCGGCTTGACAATATTGCCGATAACGGACGGATCTGGCTCAAGATCGCCGACTTTGCTCATACTCTACCTCACGAACCGCACGGGCCACGTGGCGTGTCGGCATGCGGCGCCGGCGACCCGGCGCCGCACAAGCTCTCAATTCACGGCCTGCCCGTGACCAATTCCTTCAACCACCTGCGGTGATGCCGCCAGGCCCAGCCGCCGGTCACCCGGCCGCGGGTCATGGCACTGATCGTACCGCGGACCCAGATCGCCGCATAGACATGGACGATCCAGACGCAGATCGCGACGATCGCGGAAATGGCGTGAATCAGGATCGCAATCCGCTTCTGCTCGATGGTGAAGTATTCCGAGAAATACTGCTCCCAGATCACGACGCCGCTCGTGATCATAACGATGATCAGCAGCGACATCGACCAGAACACCAATTTCTGGCCGGCATTGTATTTTCCGACCTCGGGCAGATTCTCGTCGTGACCGGTCAGCACGTCGCGCAGCCGGCCCAACCACACATTGTCCGTGCGTTCCCAGAGATTGAGCTTCCAGAAACGCAGGAACAGACCGAGGAAGCCGAAGAAGAGGACGACGCCAATCCACGGATGGATCATACGTGTCGTGCTTCCGCCGCCGAACAGTCCGGTGAGGAAGAACAGGCTCGGATGGAACAGCGCAAGGCCGGACAGGGCGAGGAGCACGAGGCTCGTCGCCGTAATCCAGTGATTGATCCGCGCTGCGGTGGTGTACCGGTCAACAATGACAGGATCACCGGGGTGAACACTGTCGCCGGGTGCTACTTCTGACCGTTTCATTGCGACTGTCCCTGTGCTAGCCGCTTGGCGCTCCTCTCATCTTCATCGGAAACCCGATTGGGTCCCGACACGATGTGATGGAGAAGACCAAACGCGGCAAACGCCCCGATGGCGGCAAGGCCCGCATACTTTGTCAGACCCTTCCACAGCTCGACGATCGGGCTGATCGTCGGGTTATTGGCCAGGCCGGCATAGAGCTGCGGCTTGTCGGCGTGCTGCAACACATACATGACGTGCGTGCCGCCAACACCAGGCGGATCGTAGAGACCGGCGTTCTTGTAGCCGCGCGACTTCAGATCGGCGACGCGCTTGTCGGCCCATTTCTTCATGTCGTCCTTGGTGCCGAAAACGATCGCCTGCGTCGGGCAGGCTTTCTGACAGGCCGGTCCCTGACCAACCGCGACGCGATCGGAGCAGAGCGTGCATTTGTAGGCCTTTTGGTCGACCTTGGAGATGCGCGGGATGTTGAACGGGCATCCCTTCACGCAATAACCGCAACCGATGCAATTCGCCTTCACGAAATCGACGATTCCGTTGGAATATTGCACGATCGCGCCGGGCGCCGGACAGGCCTTGAGACAGCCCGGATCCTCGCAATGCATGCAGCCGTCCTTGCGGATCAGCCACTCGAGATTGCCGGACTCCGGATTGTCGTATTCGGTGTAACGCATCAGCGTCCAGGTATTCGGCGTCAGGTCGTGCGGGTTTTCGTAAACACCCACATTGACACCGACTTCCTCGCGCAGATCGTTCCACTCAAGGCACGCGACCTGGCATGCCTTGCAGCCGATGCATTTTGAGACATCGATCAGCTTGGCGACTCCTGTCTGCCGCTTTGCGGGCGGCGTGACAGTGGAGGCCGAACGACGCATCAAGTCCTGCTCCCCGAACTTGGGAGGGGTCGCCTGGGTAGTGGGATTCGGGACTGGAGGAAACATGGCCAACCTCCCTTATGCCACCGGCCCAGGAATGGGCTCGATATCGACGAGGAACGCCTTGAATTCCGGCGTTTGCGCATTCGCATCGCCCACGGCCGGGGTCAGCGAATTCACCGGCGAGGCCTTCTTTGTCTCTCCGATGAAGCCGAAGTTCAGCGGCAAGCCGACAGTGTGCACCATTTTGCCGTCAATCCGCAGCGGCTTGAGCCGCTTGGTGATGACCGCCTTGCCCTTCACCTGGCCGCGGTTGGACCAAACCCGGACCATTTGTCCTCGCTTGATGCCCTTTTCCTTGGCCAGCGCCTCCGATATTTCCACGAAGAACTCCGGCTGAGTAACCGCGTTCATGTGGACGGACTTCGTCCAGTAGTGGAAATGCTCGACGAGCCGATACGTCGTAGCGACGATCGGGAAGTTCTTGGCGTCGCCGAATATCTCCATATCGCCCTTGAACACGCGCGCCACGGGATTACCCCGGACTTTCGGATACAAGGGATTGGGCACCGGCGATTCGAACGGCTCGTAGTGCACCGGGAACGGACCATCCGCCATGAATCCCCGCGCAAACAGGCGCGAAACGCCTTCGGGGTTCATGATGAACGGACCGGTCCCGCGTTCCGGCGGAATGGTCGGAACGAAGTCCGGCACGTCCGCGCCGGTCCAGCGAGTGCCGTTCCAGAACACGTACTTCTTGGCGTCGCTCCACGGTTTGCCCTGCGGGTCCGCGGAGGCGCGGTTGTAGAGGATGCGGCGGTTGGCCGGCCAGCAGAAACCCCAGCTTCCGAACACGTTCATGCCGGAGGGGTCACTGTTGTCGCGGCGCTGCGCGAGATTGCCGCTCGGACCATAGATGCCGGTGTAGATCCACTGCACGCCGTTGGTCGAGCCATCGTCCCGCATTTCGGCAAAGCTTGCGAGCTGCTGTCCGGCAGCGCGCGTCACCTTGCCTTCCGCATCTTTCAAATCCACGAGTGCTTTGCCGTTGAGCTCCTTGAGGAGCTCGTCGGCGGTCGGCTCCGCTGGATTCTTGTAGCTCCAGTTGACAGCCATCAGCGGTTCGACGCCCTTGCCACCGTCCTTTTCGTAGAGCTTGCGAAGACGCAGGAAGAGATCCGCAAGGATATCGATATCGCGCCGGGATTCGAAATAGGGATCGGCGGCCTGCCACTTCCAGGTAACATTACGGCTGGAATTGGTGA
>WBUW01000098.1 GCA_008933495.1 Pseudorhodoplanes sp. | reverse complement strand
TCGCTGGCTTGGTACGCTTGCTCCGGCCGCAAAGCTCTCGCTTTACGTTCACATCCCGTTCTGTCGCGAGCTGTGCTGGTATTGCGGTTGCAGCACCAAGGCGACACGGCGCACCCGTCCGGTGACCGACTATCTGGATTCGCTTGCTGCGGAAATTACCGCGCTTGCGGCGGCGCTGCCGGGGCGGTCCAGCGTCAGCCACCTCCATTGGGGGGGCGGGTCGCCGAATATCCTGCAGGCGCCGGACATCGTCCGGCTGGGCACGGCGCTGCGGGCGCGTTTCGATATTGCGGACCGCGCGGAGTTTGCCGTCGAGATCGACCCGCGTCTGCTTGGCCGCGATCAGGTCGACAGCTTCGCCGCCATCGGGGTCAACCGCATTTCGCTCGGCGTTCAGGACTTCGATCCCGCCGTGCAGCGGGCGATCGGGCGGATGCAGGGCTTTGAAGAGACGCGCCTGTCGGTCGAGCTCTTCCGCGAACGGGGCATCGGCTCGATCAATATCGATCTGGTCTACGGGTTGCCGTACCAGACCGAAGCGAGCGTCGTGCGCACGCTGGAACAGGTGCTGCTGCTCTCGCCCGACCGGATCGCGATTTTCGGCTACGCGCATCTTCCCTCCCGCATCAAGCATCAGCGTCTGATCGATGAGAAAGCGCTGCCGGGGCCGTTGCAGCGTTTCGCCCAGTCGCAGCGGCTTGCCGAGACCCTCGTTGCCGCCGGTTACCGCCAGATCGGCATTGATCATTTCGCCCGCGCCGACGACAGGCTCGCGCAGGAGCCGCTGGCGCGCAATTTCCAGGGCTATACGACCGACGCGGCCGACGCCTTGCTCGGCCTTGGCGCGTCGGCTATTTCGCGGCTGCCTCAGGGCTACGCCCAGAATGCGGTATCGAGCGAGGATTATGCCCGCCGCATCGCGAGGGACGGCCTGGCGACCGCGCGCGGCTGGGCGCTGAGCGAGGACGACCGCGTTCGCGCCGAAGCCATCGAGCGGCTGATGTGTGATTTTACGTTTTCCGCGCACGCCTTGAAACAGCATTTCGGCCGCGCCGCGGACACGGTTATGGCCGAGGCGGCCGCGGTCGTGGCCGGTGATGTCGACGGGCTGGTCGAGGCGACGGCCGACGGCTTCCGGGTCACGCCGCGGGGCCGGCCGTTCGTGCGCAACATTTGTGCAAAGTTCGACGCCTATCTGCCGCCGCAGGTCGAGCAGCGGCGTCACGCCCTGGCGGTGTGAAACGGCGCGGCGTCAGCGCGTTACGGCCGGAGCTGAAGGCTGATTGCGGGCGGGCGCGGCCGGGCCGCTGGCGGGCGCCGCCGGCGGCGAAGACTGGATATAAGGCGGCGACGGCTCCGTTAAGGAAAAGGTCGCCTTCGTGCCGGCGATCGAAAATACCAGCGCAATCGCCCACATGACGATGGAGATCAGCGAGGTCCATAGCGCGAAGGTGAGATAGGTGTCGCGCAGCACCGTCGCGCTTGCCCATTGCGCATAGGCTTCCGGCGGACGGAAGTCCTTGTCGATATAGAGCCACATCTCGGTCTTGCGGTAGTCCTTGGTCAGCGCCTCGCGCGATTTCAGGATCAGAATGAAGGCCATGATCGTGGTGAGGAAGCCGCCGGCCTGGAAGGCGAGCTTGGGATGGAACGACATGCCGGTCATCACGCAGAAGATCGCCAGCGCGCCGAAACCGCAGGCGCGGAACACGGTTTCGAACGCGACCCGGCGCATATGTTCCATGGGTGCCCCCGAGGCCGCGCAAACGGCTGCGTGCCGAAAGGCGCGGCATCCCAAGCTTAAGCCCAAACCGGACCGGATACCGCTCACATTCAAGTGTAATGAGGAAACCGCTGCCGGAGCACGATCTTTTCCGAAAACCGCTTCATGCTTTTCGGGATCATGCGCTGGAGCGCGATCCGCCGAAGTGGGTACCGGTTCGGCGGGAGATCGCGCGAAAAACTAAAGAATCCGGACCGTGATCCGATTCAATCTGAACGGATCACGGTCTGGTTCAACGAGGCGGCGAGCGAGCCGGCGAGCAACACGCAGGCGACCCCGGCGGCGCCCTTGGCGAAGCGCAGCAGAAGCTGCTGCAGGCGTTCATGGGCGCGCGGGCGAGGGCATGGTCGCCGCAGGGCCGCTCGCCGGGTTCGAGTCCGCGCCAGATCTCGCTGCGGACCAGCCGCTCCGTGGTCAGGACGCAGATGCGGCAGAGCAAAAACAGGCAGAACATCAGGGCAATCTGCGCCCCGATCTGCAGCGCCAGCGGCGGATCGAAGCTGAAACCGACCATCAGGGTGACGGCGGCCAGCGCGACAAAGCCGGCATCGCGGGATATTGTCGAGCGCGCATATCGGGCGAAGCGATCCATGACAGTCTCCCGATGAGACCCCCGGCGTTTCCCCCCTGAAATATCAAAAGCAAATAGCGTGCCGGATCGGCCAGCGCGCGCCGGCCACGGATCGTAAGCGCGTTGTCTTCAAATCGGTCCCGACGGCTGCGCGGCCAATCAGAGGCCGATGCGCAAGAAATCCCCGATCGCCGGAATGGTCAGGATGGCCGTGCCCGCAAGCCATATCCATAACGAGGTGATGGTCGAATCGCCTTTGATGCCGGCGAAACGCTCGTAGATCGCCGCGGGAATCCCGCCCAGGATGATCGTTGCGGTCGAGAGCATCAGCGACGCGAAATAGAAAATCAAAGCCTCCACCCCGAACAGCGGGTAGGACATGAAGACCTTGGCCCAGACATAAGCGAACACGATCATCGGGTTGAATACCCCGTTGACCATGCCGAAGAAGGCAATCCCGATGTAATAGAAATTGCGCTCCATCCCGGCGTCCTAGATTTTCGGCGCGAGGCCGAGCGCGACGAACAGCGCAAAAAAGGCGACTCTCAACCAAAACAGCCAGACAAACGCGAACAGCCAGACAATGACCGGGGCCGCCGCCGCCGGCGTGACGAGCGCGACCGCGCGGATGACCGGATCGGTCAGGCGGCAGAAGAAGCGCCAGATGTAATTCTGCGAATTGTGATCGATGACCAGGCCGAGGATGACGCGGCCAAACAGCGTATACATCAACGCCGCCAGAAGGAAGTTCGGCAGGTGGAAGTACCAATAGGTAAAAAACGGGTTCGCGGTCACGTCGCTCGGCTCTGGATTCGGCGGTCGGCGCGGCACTCATAGCAGAAAGGCGCGCGCCGGTCGCCTCAAAAAAGAAGCGGGGCCCGCAGGCCCCGCTCCCGTCCAAATCGCCAGACGGCGATCAGGTCTTCTCTTCGAGGATCATCTTGCCACGCGGCTGGCGGATCTCGTCCACAAAGGCCTGCATCTCCTTTGACGGCGCCTTGGTGAACTGGCTGACGATGTAGATCACCGCGAAGCCGACCGGCACACCCAACAATCCGCAATTGATGTTGTTGAGATTGAACCAGCCGACCTTGTTGGCCAGCGGATGCTTAAGCGTCGGCATCAACTCCATGGCGTTTGGCAGCGCCATGGCCTTGGCAAGGTCGGGAATGATCGGTGCACCCGTGACCGGGTTGAGCAGCGAAGTCATGCCCGCATACTTGACGCCGAAGCCCGGGAAGTACCGGCTCACCACCAGATAGAACAGGCAGAGGCCGAAACCGGCGATGATGCCGAGTATCGCTGCCGTCGTCGTGGTCCGCTTGTACCAGATGCCCATGACGAGGGCCGGGAAATTGCCGGCCATGGCGAGCGAGAATGCCCAGCCCACCATTGCCAGAATGTCCGACGGTTTCGTCGAGGCGAGGAAGGCCGCGACTATGGCCACGCAGAACAAGAGGACGCGAGCCACCGTGAGCCGGCGAATCGTCGGCGCATTCGGATCGATCATCTTGTAATAGATGTCGTGGCTGAGTGCGTTGGCGATGGCGAGCAAGAGGCCGTCGGCAGTCGAGAGCGCGGCGGCAAGACCGCCGGCGGCGACCAGTCCCGTGATCACATAGGGAAGTCCCGCGATTTCCGGGGTGGAAAGCACGACGACGTCCGTGTTGATCACGAAGTCCTGGAAGCGGACGACACCGGGATGACCGGCGATGGCCTTACAGGCGGCAATTGCGGCATCCAGGTTCACGGCATTCTTGCCGCAGATCTGGATCAGACCCAACTCGCCCCATGTGAACAGCCATGGACGCAGGTTGGCGACATCCCTGCCGATGATGTTGGTGTAGACCTCCAGCTTCGAGAACGCCGCATAGGCCGGCGCCGAGAAGTAGAGCAGGAAGATGAAGAACAGCGACCACGCCACCGACTGACGGGCTTCACGCACCGACGGGGTGGTGAAGTAGCGCATCAGGATGTGCGGCAGCGAAGCGGTGCCGACCATCATGCAGAAGATGATGCCGAAATAGTTCAGCGGAGACCAGGTGGTGAAGGGTTCGATGTGGGGCTTGAGCGTTCCTCCCGGACAGCTCGCGGCCGTGCACAACGTGGCAAGCCCGTCCTTGACCAGCTGACCTTCGCGCGCCGTAATATCCGCGACCGCCAAGCCGTAAGTGAGCTCGGGGATCGGGAACCCGTAACGCTTGGTCGACAGGATCACGATCGGCGTCAGATACGCGATGATCAGCACGATGTACTGCGCGATCTGCGTCCAGGTCACCGCCCGCATGCCGCCCAGCATCGAGCAGAGCAGGATGCCGGCAAGGCCCGCGAACACCGCGAGTTCGAACGGCATGCCGAGGAAGCGCGAGGCGATGATGCCGGTGCCGTAGACCTGCGCGGTCACATAGGTGAACGAGCAGCATACCAGCACGATCACGCCGAGGAAGCGGGCAAAGTTGCCGCCGTACCGGAACGACAGGAAGTCAGGCACGGTGTAGGCGCCGAACTTGCGCAGATACGGGCCGATCAGAATCGACACCAGCACGAAGCCGCCGGTCCAGCCGAGCACCCAGGCGATGCCGTCATAGCCTTGCAGGAACAGTGAGCCGGCCATGCCGACGAAGGACGCCGCCGACATCCAGTCCGCGCCGGTCGCCATGCCGTTGTAGAAGGCCGGCACGCGCCGGCCGGCGACGTAGTATTCGGAAACCTGCGCCGTTCGCGTCATCACGCCGATGATCGCATAAACCGCGATGGTGAAGCCCACGAACAGATAGCCGAGAATCTTATTCGGCGTGCCGAGCTGTTCCAGGATTGCGACCAGGATGATGAACGCGACGAAGCCACCTGTGTAGGTGCCATACATCCGCCCAAGCTGCTTATAAAAGCTCTCGGCGCTCGTTGTTTGAGTAGCCATGATTTGATCCCCCTCAGTCGTCTTCGGCGTAGCCGTGCTCGCGGTCGATATTGTCCTGTTGTTTGGCAAACATGAACAACATGACCACGAATGCGATCAGCGAGCCTTGTCCGGCCATGTAGAAGCCCAGCGGAAAGCCGAGAACCGGGATGATGATTTTGTTGAGCGGATAGACGAACATGTGGACGATGTAGCCAAAGAAGACCCAGACTCCGAGATGCGTCAGCATCAGGTTGGTGGTCTTCCTCCAATGCTCTTCTCGATTGGATTGCGTGTCGGACGGAACCATTGTGAGTTGCCCTCCCTGTGATGAACCGGGCCCGCAATGCGGAACCGATGTAAATTTGCGAGGGGCGCCGACGATCGGCTGCCGCGGCACCCCCCTTGTTGCCGCTGCTCCGCGTCCGGTCTTGATGCCGGATCGGGAAACGATGGAAAAAGGTAACATTGCAGCAGGGCGCGGACTTATAAGACTTTCGGCCAAAATAGGATATTTTAATCCTTGCAAAACAGGGCTTATTTCACCAAGGCAGCAGTTCGCACCTGCGAAATGTTATGTGGTGAGCAGTGTGAAAGGTGAATCGAATGGCTCTCTTCGGTTTTTTCCGGCGCCGGCCGCCGATCCGCGAGGTTGCGGAGTTGGCCGATTTCATCGACCAGCAATCCGCCTTTCTCATTCAGCGATATATCTATGATTATACTCACGCCCGCTCCGGCCCCTACAGCAAGAGCCTGCTGGCCAAGCCCGACTTCATGCAGACAGTCGAAAAATCCCGTTGGGCGGCCTATCCGCTTGGCCTTGCGATGGTCGGCGAGATGGTCGCCGGTGTTCTGCGACCGCATTTTGGTGTAGCGCAGGACGAGAAACGTGCGGCTTTGGATGCATTGATCGATCTCGTTCTGTCGGTATTCGATCGTTACGACGTTCCTGAACTGATCGGCAGGGAAATCTGGCTGGATGCGCGCAGTGAACTCGCCATCAAGCTTGATCAGATCGGCATGCATCCACCCAAGCCCGTCACCGACATTCCTGAGCCTTATGCCGAGCGGTATTTCAATATGATGCCGTTTGACCAGGAACTGCTGACGAATGACGTCCCGACGACCCGCGGTTACCTTCGTCTGAACCTGACCCATATACGCGACGAATTGGTCAAACGCATGGATGCGGCGACGATGGTCGGATTATTGCGCGAAAACGGCGGGGAAACCGGTGCCTGACGCATCGGCAGCTTGCACCGGGGCAGAGAATCGATGGTCGGAGCAAGCAATTCAACGCCGCTGATCGCGCTTGACGCGGTCGTGATCGACACCGAGACGACGGGACTTGATCCGGCCAAAGCCCGGATTCTTGAGTTCGGTGCGGTGCGGCTTGCGGCCGGCCGCCTGGACGAAAACACCACGCTGCGGCTTTTGATCCGTCCCGGCGAGCCGATAGCGAAAACGGTGGTCGAAATTCACGGCATCGACGACGCCGCCGTGGCCGCTGCTCCCGAATTCGCCAAGGCCTGGCCGGAGATCCTGGATTTCATCGGCCGGCGCGTGGTGATCGGGCATTCGGTCGGTTTCGATCTTGCCGTGCTCAAGCGCGAATGCGAGCGCGCCGGCCTTGAATTTCGCCGGCCGCGCACGCTCGATACGCGTCTCCTGGCCGAAGTGGCCGAACCAGCGCTGGCGGGCTATTCCCTGGATAACCTGTCGGCATGGCTTGGCGTGGAAGTGACGCACCGCCATTCGGCGCTCGGCGATGCGCTGACCACGGCACGCATTTTCCGCGCCCTGGTGCCGAAATTGCGCGAGGGCAATATCCGCACGCTGGCGGAGGCGATGGCCTCGTGCCGCGCGCTCACCGACGCTCTCAACGAGCAGCATCGCGCCGGCTGGGTCGAGGCCGTTGAATCGCCGACTCGCCGCGACACCGAGCGCGCGCTTGGCCGCATCGACAGCTATCCGTACCGGCATCGCGTCGGCGATGTCATGAGCGCACCGGCCGGGTTCATCGCCGAGGGCTGCACCATGGGCGAGGCGCTGGCGCGCATGATGGATGAACGGGTCTCTTCGCTCTATGTGCGCGGCGCCGACGCCGACGAAAACAACATCAAGGCGGCCGACGCCGGCATCATTACCGAACGCGACGTCCTGCGCACTCTGGCGCAGAAGGGCGCGAATGCGCTGTCGGCGCCGGTGGAATCAGCGATGTGCAAGCCGCTTGTGGCGGTGCCGGCGGACGCCTTCGTCTATCGCGCGATCGGGCGCATGGCGCGGCTGAAATTCCGTCATCTCGGCGTGGTCGATGATCTCGGCCGCATTGTCGGGGCCCTGTCGGCGCGCAATCTGTTGCGGCTGCGCGCGGGCGAGGCGGTCTCGCTCGGCGACGAGATCGATGAGGCCGCCGACGTGCATTGGCTTGGCGTGGCCTGGGCCAAGCTGCCGCAGGTCGCCGCCTCGCTGCTCGACGAAAAGGTGCCGGCGCGCGACATCGCCGCGGTGATTTCGCGCGAACTGGGCGAGATCACGCGCCGCGCCGCGGTTCTTGCGGAAGCGCGGCTGATGGAAGAAGGGCGGGGCGGCCCGCCCTGCGCCTATTCCTTCGTCGTCCTCGGGTCGGCCGGGCGCGGGGAAAGCCTGCTCGCCATGGACCAGGATAACGCCATCGTCTTTGCCGAAGGCGAACCGGAGGGGCGCGAGGACGAATGGTTCGCGCGCCTTGGCACCTACGTGGCCGATATCCTGCACGAGGTCGGCGTGCCGTATTGCGTCGGCGGGATCATGGCCAGGAATGCGTCCTGGCGCGGATCGCTCGCGACCTGGCGGGCGCGCGTCGAGGACTGGATCCAGCGATCGAGCCCTGAGGATCTGCTGGCAGTCGACATCTTCTTTGACCTGCGCAGCGTCCATGGCGACGGGCACCTGGCCGACACCGTCTGGCGGTCGGCGTTCGACGCCGCCCGCGGCCAGAGCACGTTCGCCAAGCTGCTGGCGGAGGCGTCCGGCGGCGTTGAAAACGGAATCGGGCTGTTCGGCGGCATCAAGACGAAGGCGGGACGGATCGATTTGAAGAAGTCCGGCCTGTTCGGCGTGGTCAGCACCGCGCGCGTGCTGGCGGTGTGCCATAATGTCGTCGAGCGTTCGACGCCGGCGCGGCTCGCCGGCATCGAGGCGCTCGGCATCGGCGGCGTGACCGACCTCGATGCGCTGTCCGATGCGCAGGCGGTATTCCTGGATCTCATCCTCCGGCAGCAGGTCGAGGACATTGCCGAGGGACGGGCGCCGAGCAACACGGTGCAGGTATCCCGGCGGTCGGCGCGTGAGCGCGAGGAGCTGCAAAGAGCCCTGTACGCGGTCCAGCACCTCGACGCCCTGACCCGCGACCTGCTGTTCCGCGAATGACGCGCCGGCCTTTGGCCGGATCATGTTTCCCCGATCTCGCGCAGGACCTCCTCGGTATGCTCGCCGAGCCCGGGCGACGCGCGGGTGCTCTGCGCCCGCC
>WBUW01000097.1 GCA_008933495.1 Pseudorhodoplanes sp. | reverse complement strand
ACATAGTCCTGCGCGTGGCCCATGGCTTCGGCGAGCGCGAAATAGTTCTTCACGGCATTGCCGACCGGGTTGGCGACGCCGGCTTTCTCGGCCATGGCGGCGAGGTAGCGCATGTCCTTGTGCGCGTTGCTGATCGTGAACCTGTGCGCGTCGCGATTGCGGTCGAGCACGTAGGAGAAGAACGTCTGGTAGAAGCCGCAATCCATGCGGCTGCCGCGCAGGCCGGAATCGAAGGTGTGCGGGCTGACGCCGACCTTCTGTGCCAGCGCGAGCGCTTCCGAATAGATCGCCGCATAGCCCATCGACAGGAAATTCATCAACAGCTTCATCTTGTGGCCGTCGCCGGCGGGCCCGACGCGCACCGCCTTCGCCGCCCACGCCAGGATGGCCGGCTCAAGCCGCGGCCAGACGCTTTCGTCGCAGCCGACCATGGCCGAGAGCTTGCCGTCCTGCGCCTGGACCGGCGTGCCGCCGAGCGGCGCGTCGCAAAACGCGGCGCCCTTGGCGCCGAGCTCGGCGGCAAGCGCAATCGTCGAATTCGGATCGGAGGTCGAACAGTCGACGACGATCAGTCCGTTCCGCGCGCCGGCCTGCACGCCGTCCGGACCGCGCATCAACGCCTCGACCTCGGGTGATCCGGTGACGCACAGGAAGATGATGTCGGATTTTTCGGCGAGCTCCCGCGGCGAGCCGGCTTCCGTCGCGCCGCGCGCGCGCAGGTCCTCGACCGGCCTGCGGTTGCGATGGCCGAGAATTGTGAGCGGCCAGCCTTTCGCGCGTAGATTCTTCGCCATGCCGTGACCCATCAGGCCGACACCGGCAAAGCCGATCCGTTCGATCATCGTCGCTTGCTCCCTTGCCTGCGGCCAGCATAGCAGCGCCGTGCGTGCTGTTCGCAGAATATTCTTCAGGGCGATGTCAATGCCAAACACGTGGGCGGGCGCCCCGGCCTGCGCTGCTTTGCCCGGCGCGCGCCTCGGCCAAGCTGCTTGAATCGCGGGCGCGATTGGCCCAAAACCGGCCTGAGAAAAATCCGGCGTCAGGCGCAATCGCGCGATGGCGCGGCGCGCGCCACAGCGCGGCGCAAAGCAAAGGAGCAAAGGGATGGCCGAAAAGGCTGACGTGCTGCTGCTGGGACCGGCCATGCCCATGATCGTGGAGGGCATCGACAAGAATTTCACGCTGCACAAATTATGGGAAACCTCCGACCACGACGCCCTGATCGCCAGGCTCGCGCCGACCCTGCGCGCCATGGCCGGCGGCGGCGGCAACCAGCCGAATGTTGATGGTGCATTCATGGCGCGATTCCCGAAGCTGGAATTCATCTCCAGCTTCGGAGTCGGCTACGACTATATCGACGCCGGGTGGGCCGGCGAGCACGGCATTATTGTCACCAATACGCCGGATGTTCTGACCGAAGAAGTCGCCGACACCGCGCTCGGTCTTCTGATCTGCACCGTGCGCGAGCTGCCGCGGGCGGAGCGCTATCTGCGCGCGGGCAAGTGGCTGGAGAAGCCATATCCCTACACCAAGGCGACCTTGCGCGACCGCACCGTCGGCATGGTCGGAATGGGCCGCATCGGGCGCGCCATCGCCCGCCGCCTCGACGCCTTCGGCGTGCCCGTGGTCTATCATTCGCGCCGTCCGCAGGCGGGCGTGGCGTACAGACATTATCCCGACCTGATCGCCATGGCGCGCGATGTCGATACGCTGATGATCATCGTGCCGGGCGGCCCTTCAACCAGGAACCTGATCGACATGAAGGTGCTGCAAGCGCTCGGACCGAACGGCATCGTGATCAACATGGCGCGCGGCAGCGTCATCGACGAGCCGGCGCTGATCAGGGCCCTGCAGAGCGGCACCATCATGGCGGCCGGGCTCGACGTCTTCGCCGAAGAGCCCAAGGTGCCGGCCGAACTCGTCGCCATGGACAATGTGGTGCTGCTGCCGCACGTGGGCTCGGCTTCGGTTCATACCCGCAATGCCATGGGCCAGCTCGTCATCGACAATCTCTTGGCCTGGCGCGACGGCCAGCCGCCGCTGACGCCGGTGCCCGAAACGCCGTATCCTCCCCGCAAGCGGTGACAGGCCGCCGTCCGCAGAGGCATCGTTCGATGCGTCGATCGACAACGATAATGGTGCTGGGGATCTGGCTGGTCGCTGGGATATCCGGTGCCCCTGCGCAAAGCGCCACCGAATCCGTCCGGGAACTGGCCGGGAGCTGGGAAATTTCCAACGCCGACCGCGACCGCGTCTGCACGGTGACGTTAAAGGTCGATGCGGCGCGCAGCGGATACCGGCTGGAGGTCGATCCGGCCTGCGCCGCCGCCATCCCGGGCCTGGCGGAGGTCGATCACTGGACAGCCGGCAACGACGCGGTTCGTTTCAATGATGCGCGCGGCAAGCCCGTTTTCGACTTCGCCGAGGTCGAAAGCGGCATGTACGAGGCCGAGCGCGCCGGCGAAGGCCTCTACTTCCTGCAGAACGTGGCGGCGGCAGGTCCGGCTTTCAGCAAACCGGAGCAAATCGCCGGCGAGTGGGCGATCTTGCGCGGGCCGAGCCGCGTTTTGTGCGGACTGACCCTGACGACGAATCCGGCGCCGGGCGGAGAGGACGGCGCACTGGAATTGCAGCTCAAGCCCGGTTGCGACGAAAGCGTGCTGCGGTTCGGCCCGGCATCGTGGCGCATGGACCAGGGCGAGCTCGTTCTCTCGTCGTCCGCAGGCCAGAGCTGGCGGTTCGCGCTGGAGGAGCGGCAGGCGACGGTCTGGTGGCGGGTGCCCAACCGCGCCGGCGGCATGTCGATGCTCAGACGCTGATCAGATCAGCTTCATCCCCTTGAAGCTGGCGTGACCTTCCTTGCCGACGATCAGATGGTCGTGCACGGAAATGCCGAGCGGGCGCGCGACCTCGACGATGGCCAGGGCTTAAGTAACCAATCGTTCCGTCCGCCTTGAAGTTGCGTCGGTCAAGGCCAAGTCGAGCCTCGCTGCAATGCCTGTCCTTTATCCGAATTCGAGGCTGTCTGTGATATTGACTACTCGTATAACGTGTGTTTTGCTTACAATAAAATTTATGCGGGGGGTCAGTTTCTATGGGCGGACTCCGTCGATTGCATTTGGGCCCGACGCTTGTCGTAAGCGTCCTCATTTTTCCCGAAATGGCCATCGCGCAGAACGCGGTTCGCTTCCCTTGGGAGCCGTCTGCGAAAGTCACCGTGCCAGAACACAAAGAATTGGCAGAAGGTAAGTTGAGTGCCGCGGAATTGGCGCGCAGAGGTGAACTGCTTTTTTCAGCCAGATTTACGGTCGACGACGGCCTGGGGCGTCCAGGCTCCACCGGCGACTCGAAGCCGACCATACGCATCGATAAGAAGTATCCGACGCTTCTGCGAACCGCCGGGCCCGATGCGAACTCTTGCGCGGGATGCCACAATCAGCCGCGCGTAGGCGGCAGTGGGGATTTCGTCACCAATGTCTTCGTGGGCGCTCAGTTCAGCGATCCGCCCACGATGTCAGTCTCCGTCGACGCGACTAACGAACGAAACACCAATTCAATGTTTGGCGCAGGCCTCGTTGAACTGGTGGCGCGAGAAATCACCGCCGATCTTCTGAAGCTGAAGGACGACGTAATTGAGCGCGCTCAGCGTTCGAATGCTCCGGTCTCGGTGCGGTTGATGTCGAAGGGCATCGATTATGGTGAACTAACTGCTTTGCCTGACGGCTCGCTCAATTATGACAAGGTCGAAGGGATTGACCTTGACCTCGTTGTCAAACCCTTCGGATCAAAAGGCGTTGCAGTTTCGCTTCGCGAATTCACAAATTTCGCACTCAATCACCATCACGGGATTCAACCCACGGAACGTTTTGGTTGGACGAGGACGGGAATCCGTGATTTTGATTCGGACGGCGTTGAGGATGAATTCAATACCGGCCAAGTTACTGCCCTGACATT
The DNA here is from genome assembly GCA_008933495.1 of Pseudorhodoplanes sp. Taxonomy (GTDB): domain Bacteria; phylum Pseudomonadota; class Alphaproteobacteria; order Rhizobiales; family Xanthobacteraceae; genus Pseudorhodoplanes. The sequence continues at coordinate 4,814 of WBUW01000097.1, read as the reverse complement.
GTTTCAAGCAGCTCTGAAGCCGCCGACTCGCCGACGCGCGATAGCGGATCCAATAGACAAAAGTCTGCAGCATCGCGGCGAAGTCGTGTTTTCTGAAATTGGTTGTTCGCAATGCCATCGTCCAACATTGCCACTTAAAACAAACCTCTTTTCTGAGCCGAATCCTTACAACCGCTGGGGCAGCCTTCAGCGGTCTGATGGCCAAGGTGTGGTAGAGATCGAAATTGATATAGGCTCAACCAATCTTGTTAAGAAGCTGTCCGACGGTACGTTCGAGGTTTCAATCTTTACAGACTTTAAGCGGCATCGAATATGTGATCGGGATACGCCACATTTCTGCAATGAAAAGCGACGTCAGGATTTTGTACCTCAGGATCAGTTTCTGACGACCAAACTTTGGGACGCTGGTTCTTCAGCGCCATACGGACATCGCGGCGATCTCAGCACAATAACCGAGGCGATACTAAACCACGGCGCTGAGGCCCGGCGGCAACGGGATCGCTTCGTCGCGCTGGCTGTCGAGGATAAACGCGCCATGATCGCATATTTGCGGTCACTTCAGGTTTGCCCGGTCACTGACTGCAAAGACGTTGAGCAAAAGGGAGCGGCAAATGAATCGGGAAATGGCCAAGTATATAGGGTTGAGCTTAACGCTACTGATCCTATTGGGAACAACGGACGCGAAAGCGCATCGATGGGCTTGACACGCTCTCCACGTTGACAGGTCTGTCACGCAGCAGTTTTTTGCAAAGAGCTTCGAGGTCACTCGCACCCTCGTAATGAAGATGCTGCCTGCGAACTTCCGTTCCGGTGATGAATTGGAGCGGGGAGTACTGACCGAACTGCGGGGAAAGAAGGCTCCCAAGAATTTCAGCGAATCGTTGCGATGGTACCAACGAACACTCTCCGAGGCTGACCAGCTAGCAGCTCGCATAACTGAGCTGAGGGAAATCGGCAAAAAAGCGCCGCTGTTGCCTGAGTTTGAGGCGGCGTTGGCCAAAGTTCTCGCTGATCACACGGCCGTGGAGCGGGTAAGCAGAACGTCCGCGCGATATTCGAATCTTGGTCAAGGACGTCAAGTCGACCGTAACATGGGGAAATTCGGCCAGAATCTGGACGAGGTGTTGGCGGCGATTCAATTCGATTTACAGCTCGTTCGAGACAATCTCCGCGAAACGATTTCGGAATTTCGCAAAGTATCGGAGGTCGCAAACGAGGGAGGTCTTGCGGCCCTGATTCTCTCTGGCCGGGCGTCTTTTCCTGAACTGGTTATGCAGGGCGAGGACATGATGACCACGTTTATCCGCTTCTACGGATTGGCTTGCATGACAACGATTGTTGCGACAATGCAAGTGTATCCTAAAGGCTTGGAATTTTTGCCTCAACCCAAGCGAAAATGATGGCGATGCACTCGCTTACGGTAAATGCCGTCAGCAATGGTTCGACTAATTTGGAGCCGACGATGCAATTGTAGCTGGTGGTGCGTATGCGCCTCCAGGGCCTTTTAGATCAGCTTCATCCCCTTGAAGCTGGCGTGACCTTCCTTACCGACGATCAGATGGTCGTGCACGGAAATTCCGAGCGGGCGCGCGACTTCGACGATGGCCTGCGTCATCTGGATGTCGGCGCGCGAGGGCGTCGGATCGCCGGAGGGATGATTGTGCACCAGAATAATCGCGGTTGCCGACAATTCGAGCGCCCGCTTGACCACTTCGCGCGGATAAACCGGCGTATGGTCGACCGTGCCGGTCTGCTGCAATTCGTCGGCGATGAGCTGGTTGCGCTTGTCGAGAAACAGGATGCGGAAGCTCTCCTTTTCGGAGAAAGCCATCGCGGTGCGGCAATAGTCGAGCACCGCCGACCATGACGACAGGACCGGCCGCTTCTTGACCGCGCCGCGCGCCAGCCGGTTCGCCGCCGCCTGCATGATTTTCAGATCGGTGATGGCGGATTCGCCCAGTCCCTTGACCTCCTTGAGGCGCGCGGCCGGCGCCGAAATCACTTCGGCGAACGAACCGAATTTTGCGATCAGTTCCTTGGCGAGCGGCTTGACGTCGCGCCGCGGCAGGGCCCGGAACAGGACGAGCTCGAGCATCTCATAGTCGGTCAGCGCGTCGTCGCCGGCTTCGCGAAAGCGCGCGCGCAAGCGCTCGCGGTGACCGAGATAATGGGGGCCGGCCTCCTTCAGTCCGGAGGGGCCTCCGCCTCGTGATTTCTTGACAGGCATTCCCCTCGCCCGCGGCCGCATGTCGCGGGCTATGATGCAGCGATCTTTGCGCGTTGCAACGCCAAACATGCGCGGCAAGACGCGGCGAGCGGCGAAAGGACGGTCGCGCGCGGGGCAGGAAATGCGGCCGCGCAATTTTGCCGATCAGGCCGGATAGGGCGGCTTGTGCAGGCCGCCGGGCGAGAGCGTGAAAATCTCCACGCCGGTGTCGGTCACCCCGACGGTGTGCTCGAATTGCGCCGACAGCGAGCGGTCGCGGGTCACCGCGGTCCAGCCGTCCGACAACACCTTCACGTGCGGCCGGCCGAGATTGATCATCGGCTCGATTGTAAAGAACATGCCCGGCCGCAGCAGCGTGCCTTCGCCCGGCCGGCCGACATGGACGATGTTCGGCTCGTCGTGGAACAGCCGCCCGAGTCCGTGCCCGCAGAAATCGCGCACCACGCTCATGTGCTGCGCCTCCACGAAAGTCTGGATCGCGTGCCCGATATCGCCGGTGCTGGCGCCCGGTTTGACCGCCTCGATTCCGCGCATCATGGCCTCGTAGGTCACCTCGATCAGCCGCTCGGCGCGGCGCGGGATTTCGCCGAGCGCGTACATCCGGCTCGAATCGCCGTGCCATCCGTCCACGATCAGGGTCACGTCGATATTGACGATATCGCCGTCGCGCAGCGGCTTTTCGTTCGGAATGCCGTGGCAGACGACATGGTTGATCGAGGTGCAGGTCGATTTCCGGTAGCCGCGATACATCAGGGTCGCCGGCAGCGCGCCGTGATCGCGGGCGAACTCGGCCGCCAGCCGGTCGATGGTCTCGGTCGCCACGCCCGGCCTGACCACGCCCACCAGCATGTCGAGGCATTCGGCCACCAGCCGGCCGGCCCTGCGCATGCCGGCGAAAGCCTCGGCATTGTGGAGTTTGATCTGGCCCGTCTTGCGAACCGGGGCCGAGGCGGCATCGACATAGCTGTGCAAATTCGGAAAACCTCGTTCGTTGCCCGCAATGTAAGCCCTGACCGGCGCCGCGCAAGCATTCGCTGCGCCGGTATCATTGGACGAAACGGCCGCCCAGTTCGTCCTCGATATGGATGCGGATGATGTCCTCGAAACTTGTCTCGGGCCGAAACCCGAGCGCCAGCGCCCGCCGGGCGTCGAACCGCGTGGGCCAGCCCGACACGATCCGGTCGACCAGCGCGTCCGGCTCGCGGCGGATGCGCCCGGCGACCCGTTCGCCGGCAATGCGGCGTAGCGCCGCGATCTGTTCGCTCACCGTGCAGCAGACGCCCGGCATCGCCAGATTGATGCGCGCGCCGAGCTGTTCGCGTGACAGGCCGGCACCGTGGATGAGGAAGTTGATCGCCGTGCGCGGGGAGGCATGGGTGTGCAGGACGTCTTCCCTGACCGGCAGCACCGCTTGCTGCCCGGCCAGCGGCTCGCGGATAATATTTGAGAAAAAACCCGAGGCCGCCTTGTTCGGCTTGCCCGGCCGCACGCAGATGGCCGGCAGCCGGATGCCGATCCCGTCGAGAAAGCCGCGGCGGTGATAATCGGCGAGCAGCAATTCGCAGACCGCCTTCTGCGTGCCGTAGGAGGTGAGCGGCGTGAGATGGAAGTCGTCGGGAATCGCGTGCGGAAACGGCGCGCCATAGACGGCGATCGAGGAGGTGAAGACGAATTTCGGACGGTAGCCGTCACCGGTGCGGCGGACGGCTTCGAGCAAGGCGCGGGTGCCATCGAGATTGACGCGATAGCCCTTGTCGAAATCGGTTTCGGCCTCGCCCGATACCACGGCGGCGAGATGGAAGATCGCATCCGGGCGCCCGCGCGCAAGCGATTGCGCGACGCCGGGCGCCGGCAGATCGTCGGTCCTTGCCTCGACTTGTCCGCGAAAGCCGGTCGGCGCCTGCGGCGGAGCGATGTCGGTCAGCGTGAGCCGTCCGATCGGCTTGCCGTTGAGCCCGCCATCCCGCACAAGACGCTCGGCCAGCTTGCGGCCGATCATGCCGGCCGCGCCGGTGATGAGAATATGCATCTTGCGCTTTCCTAAAGTGGGATGAGTTCTCTTCGCATCTTCATTTCGCTTCAGCTCTTTGCTTGAGCATGATCTTTTCCGAAAACCGCTTTGCACTTTTCGGGATCATGCACTAAAGCGCCAGGCCGCCGTCGACGAGATGCGGCTGGCCGGTGATGTAGCTCGATTCGTCGGATGCCAGAAACAGCGCCAGCGCGGCGACTTCCTGCGCCGTCCCGAGCCGGCCCATCGGCTGGCGGTCGATGAAGTCCTGGCGCACCGCCGCCATCGACTTGCCGGACCGCGTGGTCTGCGCCTCGATGCGCTCGCCGAGCGACGGCGAGACGATCGTGCCCGGGCAGATCGCGTTGCAGCGGATGCCCTGACGGATGAAGTCGGCGGCGACCGCCTTGGTCAGCCCGATCACGGCGGCCTTGGTGGCGCCGTACACGTAGCGGTTGGGCAGCCCCTTCACCGACGACACGCTCGACGACATGTTGATGATCGAGCCGCCGCCTTTTTTCAGCATGGCCGGAAGAAAGGCGCGGATGGTGCGGTGCATCGACCTGACGTTCAGGT
>WBUW01000096.1 GCA_008933495.1 Pseudorhodoplanes sp. | reverse complement strand
AGCCGCATTGCCTATTTCGATCCGTCCGCGCCGCAGGCGGCCGCCGGCGCCGAATTTATCCTCTGCCGCCTTGAGGATGCCGACGCGCTGACGGGACTAACATTCGACCTTGCCATCAATACCTGGTCGTTCGGCGAAATGCCGAACCGACATATCGACCGGTGGTTTTCGTTCCTGACCGAGGCCAATGCGACCACGGCGGTGTTTTTCACAAACCACTTCATGATGCCGATCTGCCTGGAATCGCCAACCGCACGCGCGCAGCTCCGCAGTGCGCGCTGGCTGCCGAAAATCGACGGCCGATGGGATATACTTGAATTCGCCATCCATCCCGGCGTCCATGGCTGCGGGTATTGGCGGCACTTCCAGCAGGGTGCGCGTGTCGTCGCGCGGCTTTTTCCGAACCAGCAAGAACGCAGGCGCGCGGCGGAGCGCGCGGAACGCCTCGCGCACGACACCTATCTTGAGGATTGGGCGCAATTCTCGGTCGCGGTCGAAACTCCGGCCGCCGATCAGAGCGCGCGCCGCGCCGCACTTCTGGCGCGGCCGGACGTTCGAATCGACGACCGCACGGTGATCGACATGACGCAGGCCGAACAGGTGCTGGGCATCGTCAAGGACGATATCCGGAACGGCATGGATGGCGCCTTCTTTCGCCTGTGGAACCATTGGCGATTAACGGGCTCGCCTGCCTCGCTGCGGCTGTTACGCGTGCTTCTGTATCTGAAGTGGCGTCCGGCACTGAAAAATCCTCAAACCGGCATTCCTTACACCGTGATTTCAGGCGAGGATTATCAATTTGGCACTCTCGACGGCGGGTTCTCCGACGATTCCGGCCTGATCGTTCCGCCGTGGCTGTCAAGCAAATTGTCGGCGATTCTCCGGCAATAGCGCGACTCGCGCGCCATAGCGCCCTGCCGCGCCCGCCCGGAACTCGACTATTGGCTGCGCAACGGTCCCGTAATCAAATCCGTAAGTTGATTGCGGGTTTGCAACACCGGCAGCAAGCGCCCGGATCAATCTTCCGCGCGGCCGAATTCGCAGCCCGGCTTGGCGTAGCGGTAGCGGCTGACGCCATAGCGGTCCTTGACCAGCACGGGCTTGCAATAGTCCAGCCATTTGCGGTCACGCGCCAGCGCTTCGCCGCGCTCGCCTTCGCCGACCGGGCCGGCGGCGTAGCGCAGGTGCGGATCGCGCGGATAATCGCGCCAGTTGAACACGCAATTGTGCATCCCCCACGAACCGACGCAGGAGCGCGAGAAGCTCCAATCCGCGCGCGCGGGGGCGCTCAGGCCCGCCGCCAGAACGACGGTCGCGACAAGGATCCACGCCGCCCGGCGGGCGAACCGGTCCGGTGTCTTCAATCGCAGCGGGCTGACCATGGCACTCTCCCCGTCTTCATCCGCCGTGGGCGGCGGTCAGGCGGGAACGTGCAAACGCGGTGCCGGACCGTTTGTCCCGTTCGGGCACAAGCGCGTGCGTCAATTGAACGCCGGCAGCGCACATCGTCTCAGATCGGGAAGGCCGCGCGACGCGGTGTCCCGTTTCGCGCCGCAGCCTGTTACGGGCACGGACCGGCATGGACGCCCTCGATCGCCGCGCTCGAATCGGCAACCGGGCGCCCGGCCATGAACGCCTTGGTGCGCACCGTCGCGATATAGCGCTCCGGGCTGTCGAAGTTGAATTCGCCCGCGACGTCGATGTCGATCTGGCCGCGGCACCGCATCCGCCAGGTCAATCGGCCCCGATCGAGTTTCTGGTCGAGCCGTTCGCAGGCGGTATTCACCGAGGCCACTTCCGGGCTGAAGGTCCTGGCCGGATCGCCTGCCTGTTCGGCGGTGAGACAGCGCGTCTTCACCTCCGCGGGCATGGTCGTGCCGTTCATCAGCACGCGCGTGGTGATGCGCCATTGCCCGGGCCTGACCGCTTCGACCGCGCCGGCCGCGCGTATCAAAAGAAGCGAACCAAGCATGGCGGCGAGCGTTGCTCTGCACGCGCAAGGGGCCACGGGACATCCGCTGTGGATCGATACCGCGCCGCGCGGCACCTTCATCGTCCTTCCCTGCCACGGGCCGCCGTGCGCGGCCAATCAATTGTGCCGCCGGGGGTACCGCGTCCAACCGCGGCGCGCTCACCAGGTCATGCCGGCCTTGACGAGGAAGGTGCGTCCGGGCTGCGGATAGGCATTGTAGGTGCCGAGCCGGCTCTGGAAGCCGTACGGATACGGGCTTGCGATCGCGTAGTCGAAAGATTCGACATCGAACACGTTGAGCACCGCCGCCGACCAGAAGAACTTGCCGATCTCGCCGCCGAGCCGCAGATCGACGGTGGTGGTGGCGGGAATGAGCGGCTGCAGGTTGGTCTGGTCGTTGTCCATCCGCCGCGAGCCGGCATAGCGCACGATCGCATCGAGCGTCAGCCACTTCTGCCAGATGTCCCAGGACAGGCCGGCATTGCCGCTCCAGCGCGACACCAGCGGCACGTCGTTGCCGGCGAACAGGCCTTCGCGGAACACCGCCCGCGTATAGGCAAGCCCGCCCTTGAGCCGCACCTGCTCGCTCAGGCGCCAGTTCACGATCGTCTCGTGTCCGTAGCGCCGGGTCGGATCGAGATTGGTGTTGTTGGTCACAAAATTCTGCGCATAGCGGAAATGAATCTCGTCGGTGAGATTCATGTTGTAGAGGCTCCATTGCGCGTCGATCGCGCCGGCATTCAGGCGCACGCCGGCTTCCCAGTCATGCGACTTCTGCGTGCGCAGGTCGAAGGTGGTCGGCACGCCGCTCAGCGCTTCCACGACACCGACCCGCTCGTCGACATTGGGCACGCGGAAGCTCTGTGCCATGCGGGCGAACGCGGCGAGATGGGCGTTGAAACGGTGCTCGACGCCCAGGTGCCAGGCGCGGTTCGTTTCCGATTTGCCAAACGGCGTTCCGGCGACATCCCAGCTGCTGGCGCCCGGCGCATTGACGTCGAAGGTATCGCGCGCATTCACGCGCGTCTGCTGAATGCGCCCGCCGGCCGACACGTCCGTGCTCGGCAACACGGAGACGGTCTGCTGCCAGTAGAACGCGTTCGTGGTCTGATCGAGCCGGTAATGGTGGATCGGGGCGGCGCCGAGCTGTCGCGGGCGCGCCGAGTCGTAATCGGCGAAGTAGAAGTCGTAGCCGCCGGTCGCCTTCCACGGGATCGGCCCGAACATCTGGTCGAGCTTGATGCGCGGGGTAAACGACGAGGTCGTCAGCATGGTCTCCACGGCCGCGCGCGGGTTGCGGGTCGCCGATGCTTCGGTGGCCTCGAAAAACTGCGCATTTTCCTCCTTGTGCCGTACGCCGCCATCGACGATGAGTTCGGCGCCGGGCGCCAGCAAACGGGTGAAGCCGGCAGTAACGTTGCGCCCCTCCTTCTCGGCAAAATCGTAGGGCGTGAAGGCGCCGCGCCGGTCCGTAATCAGGCTGAGCTGGCCCTGGCTCGGCGAATAGCGCCGGTGGCCGGGAAGGCCGATGCGCTGGTCGTCGGCCGACAGGTTCAGATAGAGGCTGCCCTGATCGGCGGTGTAGCGGACGTCGGCGGCGCCGTTGTACTGGCGGTAGGCGTTGTTGACGCGATAGCCGTCTGAATCGATGGCGTTGCCGAACACCGCCGACGACCAGCCGCCGTTCGAGCCGAGCCAGGACAGATTGCCTTCCTTGTAGTCGAACGAGCCGAAGGCGCCGTCGATGCGGCCCCTGGCGGCCTGGCCGCCGCCGTTCTTGGTGACGATATTGATCACCCCGCCGACCGCGCCGTCGCCGTAGAGCACGGCGCCGCTATTGCCGCGCGTGATCTCGATGCGCTCGATGCTCTCGCGCGGAATCGCGGCGAGATCGACGCCGACCATGTCAAGATCGTTGATCCGCCGCCCGTTGATCAGGAACAGCGTATTCGACGACGCCGCGGCGCCGAAGCCGCGCATGTCGACCACATTGCGCGCGCCATTGACCCCGCCGTACAGCGTCTGCACCTGGATGCCGGGCTCGCGCGCCAGGATATCCGGCAGCGTCTGCGCCGGCGAGCGCGCGATGTCCTCCGCCGTGATGACCGTCGTGGAGGCGCCGACGATGCCGGCGCCGAGCCGGCTGGCGGTGACTGACAAAGCCGGCAGCAGCGTCGTGGTGCCGCTTTGCGCAACGGCCGGCGTTGCGGCGTTCACCGCCGCCAGCGCGCCTGCGCCCGCCAGACCGAAGACCCGCTTCGCGCGTGAATTTCCTTTTCGCTTCGAACCACGATTTGATCCCGTTTGCATAGTCCCATCCCTCGCTTGCGCCCGGCAAAGCGGGCGCGCCCCGTGACTGAGCGGGTGCGAAGGCAGCGCGAACGCGGATACCGGGCACAGCTTTCCCGCGGCCGCCGCGGCGGCCTGGCATCGGCTCGCGTTTGTGAAGTCGTGTGGGAAGAAACCCGCACGGCCTTCGCAACCGGTTTCGATGTCACCGCTGCGAAAGACCGCTCCGTATGGACGCCCCGCCCACCGGTTGGGTGACTGCGCTGGCAGGTCTCCTGGCTTGCGGGTCTTTGCCTTGCGTCCGGCCTTCCCGGTTTCCAGTCGCCTGGTCGCCAGTGGCCTATTGCGGACGAAGGCTCGCCGCTCACAGTTGCGGGGGCAGCCACGGTTTCGCCGGTGAGACGGCGTTCCGTGTTCCCTCTTTCCTCCCCGGCATGACCCGGGGAACCAACGCGGTGCAGATAATTCCTGCGCCTGTTCCCGGAGTCAAGCGAGTGCGCCATCGCCGCGGCCAGCCCCGACCGGTCGCGACGAGCCGTGACAAGAAACCGCCTATGCTGGTTTGCACGATGACAGGATAGGGACCGAACAGGGCGGGGCAATCTGCCCCTCGAAATCTATCTTGCCAAGCCGAGCCCCGCTTTGCGCGAGCCGGGCCGACCGGCACTGGCACCGTTTCAGAAAGCTACAGGCCTCGCGCAAAGCGGGGCTCGCACTTTGTTTGCAGCAACAAATCAGGGCTGCCTGGTACAATTTCCTCAGTCGAACGTCCAGTTAAGTCGGCCGACAGCGATGCCGCCCCAACGCACGTTCGCCGGCGTTGTTGGAGATACACAGCCAATCGTCGTCGAGGAAGCGTGTGAGCGCGGCGATGTCAGCACCGCCCGCTTACGGTGCTTCCGGCCTTTACATATTTCGCGATCAGTTGCCGGTGTGCGGCGCAACTACCAGCTCCGGCTCGAACGAAACGCGACGACACTACCCCGCCGTTTCGGTTGTACTGTGTGACGGTCGAACCACCCTTTGCCGCCACAGCATCAATCACAGTCTTGCTTCCGTCTTTGTGAGTGATCGACGTTACTGCATCAGCTACGGCGGGTGTGGCAATTGCAAAAGCAATTAAAAATATTGCCAACGGCAGATTGCGCATGACGCCCTCCCAGAAAGTTTGTCTACAATACAAAAATATAAAACCCGCATTATCTGCGCAAGCGGCGAGCGCCGCGCGCTAGGCCTGCGGTGCCGCGGGTTGCGTTTGCGCAAGCAGCCAGCCGAGATAGTTCTGCTCCACGCTTTCGACCGGAAGCACAAGAATGGCGGGAGTCGCATAGGGGTGGCTTGCCTTGACCGCCGCGCTGACCGCCTCCGCAAGCGAAGCGCGTGTCTTCAGGAGCATGATCGCCTCCTCGCCGCGCTCCAGCGCGCCCTCCCAGCGATAGTGCGAGATCATGCCGGGAATGATGTTGGCGCAGGCGGCAAGCCGCCGCTCGACGATCGCCCGCCCGGTTTTCTCCGCCTCGACAACGGAAGGGTAAGTCGTATAGACGAAGACCACGCGCTCCATAGGACCTGTTCTCCTTCCCTGGCGGCGGCGCATCGTGCGGCCGACCGGACGGCCGGACCGAAGGACAGAGTCATGAACCGCCCTGCCGCAGCTTACGAAAGCATCGCCTTTGTTGCGAGCCAGACGCCGGAAGCGGCCGAGGCCCTGGCGCGGCTGGTCCGGCAATACGGCAATGTCGCGCCCGAACAGGCCGACGTCATCGTCGCGCTCGGCGGCGACGGCCTGATGCTGCAAACCCTGCGCCGCTACATGCGCTCGGGCAAGCCGATCTACGGCATGCACCGCGGCACCGTCGGCTTCCTGATGAACGAATTCCGCGAAGAGGCGCTGCACGAGCGGCTGCGCGACGCGCAGGTGACGCTGATCCATCCGCTGGTGATGCACGCCACCGACGTGAGTGGCCAGACCGAGACCCATTTTGCGATCAACGAGGTGTCGGTGTTCCGCCAGACCTATCAGGCCGCGCGGCTGCGCCTCCTGATCGACGGCCAGGAACGCCTCGCCGAGCTGGTCGCCGACGGCGCGCTCGTCGCCACCCCGGCCGGGTCCACCGCCTACAACCTTTCCGCCCAGGGCCCGATCATTCCGATCAACGCCCCGCTGCTGGCGCTCACCCCGATCAGCCCGTTCCGGCCGCGCCGCTGGCGCGGCGCGCTGTTGCCCGACACCGCGCAGGTGACGATCGCGGTCATCGATCCGGCCAAACGCCCGGTGGCGGCGGTCGCCGACCACGACGAGGTGCGCGATGTCGCAACCGTCGACATCCGCATGGATCACACGATCTCCATCCAGATGCTGTTCGATCCCGGCCACAGCCTCGACGAGCGCATACTGCGCGAACAGTTCGGATATTGAGCGGCCCCGCGGCGCCGGCGCGCGGGCATTCCTAAACCCTTCGTTAACAACAAATCTTTACGGTGACGGCCGATGGCGTGGGGTGCCCGGACTGCCGATGATTCGTCTCGATTTTCACCGACTGCGCTTCCTGGTAATCGATGATAACGCGCACATGCGCCGCATCGTGCGCACGCTTCTGCACGGGTTCGGCGCGCGCGAAGTCTACGAGGCCGAAGACGGCGCGACCGGTCTCGAGGCCTTCACCCATCACATGCCCGACATCGTCATCACCGACTGGGCGATGCCGATTTTCGACGGGCTCGAACTGACCCAGATGATCCGCCAGCCCGGCGCCAATTCCAATCCGTTCGTGCCGATCATCATGCTGAGCGGGCATTCCGAAAAGAAGCGCGTGGTCGCCGCGCGCGATGCCGGCGTGACGGAATTTCTTGCCAAGCCATTGTCGGCGAAAGCCCTCTATCAGCGCATTCTGAATGTCGTCGCCAATCCGCGGCCCTTCATCAAGACCAAGACCTATTTCGGTCCGGACCGGCGGCGCAACGTCAACAACAACTATGCCGGGCCTGAGCGGCGCAAGGGCGGAAAGGCGGACGTGATCCGTCAGGACCCCCTGATCGACAAGGCCAAGGTCCATCACTGATATTCCGGAGCGATCTTCGCTATGGCCCACAACAAGCCCCATCGGCCGACGACGGAAGTCTTCGCCGATCATGAAATCATCACGCCGCCGAACAAGCTGGCGGCCAAGGCGGTGAAGAAAATCGCCGTCTCCATTCCCGGCGACGACCCGCTCGAACGCGCGGAAAAGGCGCTGGCGCAGCTTTCGAGCGAGTTCACCACCTGGATGATCAACGAATGCGACCGGCTCGACGCCGCCCGCAATATGGTCAAGAAGATCGGGTTCGGAAAGAAGACCCTCGACGAGCTGTTTCACGCCGCCCACGACATCAAGGGCGATGCCGCGACGTTCGGATATCCGGCGGTGGCGCCCGCCGCCGAGAGCCTGTGCCGGGTGATCGAGCACTCGCCCGAGGCAAGCCGCATCCCGCTGGCGCTGATCGACCAGCATGTCGACGCCATTCGCGCCATCGTGCGCGAATATGCGCGCCCCGATTGCGAAGTCATCGCCCACGCCCTGACCAAGAAATTGTGGGAGGTGACCGAGGAATTCCTGACCAAGGCCAACGAGCACCGGCCCGATTATCTCGCCAGCATCGTCGCGCCTCCGACGGTCCCCGACCAGAAGACGTGACGCCGGACTTCGCGTCGTTGCGCGACGAGAAAATGGCCCGGCTCGCCCGGGCCTTTTTCGTTGGAATGTCAGGCCGCAGCCAGCCGGTCCTCGTAGGCGGGCACGATGCCGTCGAGCAGTTCCTCGCAGAACAAGCGGGCCTCTTCGCGCGCCGCCTCGGTCGCAAAGCGGCGCAACAGCGTCAACAGCGGCTCGATGTCGCTGTCGTCCATGGTCTCGCAGCGGGTCAGCACGCGCTCGATCATGCGGCGCTTGAGACGCGCCGCGCCGCCCGGCTCGAGCACGACGCCGTCCTCATGCATGGCCGTGATCGCCTCGCGGAAGGCCGGATAGCTGACCGGCGGCAGCCCCGACTTGTCATAGAGCGCGCGGAATCCGGCGCCGCCGCGATCGTGGACAAGCCCGACCGCGCGCGCCAGCGGCAGCCCGGCGAGTTCGGCCAGCGCCTCCTCGAACATGGTCAGGTTGCCCGACAACAGCGCGCGCAGGATCAGGCCGGCGGTCAATTGGCCGGTCTTGCACAGGTGACGGATGAGCGGGCGCACCTCGTGGTCGGGCGTCTCGGATGCGAGCGTCACCGTCGCCTTCTCGCAGGCTTCCTTGGTGACGCGCAGCGCGCGGTCCTCGGCCAGCCAGTTGCGCGCGACGACAAAGCCGGCGAGCGCCTGCGAGAGCTTGGCCACCAGCGCCTGCCGGACATGCGCCGGCAGGTCCTCGAACTCGAGCAGGGCCTCGCGGATCGCCGCGAGATGGCCGAAGCGTTCGACGATGCGTTCGATCGAGAAGACCGCAAGGTCGGCATAGTCGTTCTCGATCAGCGTCAGGCAGGCCTCGGCCGTGCCGACCTCGGCAATCGCCGCCGCGACCGAGCGCGGCAGGTGCGGGC
>WBUW01000095.1 GCA_008933495.1 Pseudorhodoplanes sp. | reverse complement strand
ACTGTCAGGTCCGGATATCGGTCGCGCGTTCCGGAGAAGGCGAGGCGGGCCGTGATCGCCGCGGTCTTGTCGCGACCGCCGGGATGGTTCGCCGCGCGCGCCGCCGCCTCTCCGTCATGATCATGTCCGTCTCGACATCGCGCAGGGGTTTTTGTGATCAGCATCAGGTTGCGATGCCGGCCGGCGCGGCGTCATTCGGCGGCCGCACGCATGGATTCGTGTTCGAGCGCGTCGAGACAGCGCTGCAATGCATCGCCGTCCGGATCGACGAGCGCGGCGGTGCGGGCGCTGGCAATGGCGTCGATGCCCTGGCGGAACGGCAGCCGCCCATCGAGAACCGGGCGGATCGCGCACATCTCGATCAGCCGATAGTTTGCGCTACCGCGCCTGTGGGTCGAGCCATAGCCCCTGATCAGGCGCGCGCATTCGGCGATCTCCATGGCAAGATCGGCCGAACGGCCGGCCGCCTCGATCACGAGCGCGAGCCAGTCCGCGATCGCCGCCTGTTCCTCCTGATAGCGCCAGGTGCCGCGCCGGTAGCGGCGCAGCCTGGCGAGCGCGCGAAAGCGCAGATAGCCGGTGACCGAGGTGGTGTCGACCTCCATGCCGAAATGGAAGCGGTCGAGCCAGCCGCGTGTTTCGGCGAAAGCGAGGATCGGCCGCGCCAGCCGCGGCGGCAGGATCTGGCAGAATTCCTCGATGCCGGGCTTGAGAAACTCGACCACGCGGAACGGCTGGCCGGGCGCGGCGCCAAGCTCGCCGGCAATGCGCTTGCGGCGTTCGGGATCGGTCTTGGCCTGGGCGACGCGGATCACGTCCTCATATGACATGCGCACCGCCAGATGCCGCGCGGTCTCGCGCAAGAGGCGTCCGCCGGCACCGGCGCGCGCGTCCGCCTCCGTCACCGGCGCGAGCCGGTCGAGATAGAACTGCGCATAGGCGGCATCCTGATAGCGTTCGAGCCGGCGCACGCCTTCGATCAGGATGTCCTGGGCGGCGGCCGGCATCCGGGCGCGGATGGTCGCTTCCATCGTCGCCACCTGGCTGCGATCGCCGGTCGCGCGCTTGCCGTCGGCGGTTGGCGCGTCCTGCCCGGCCTTCGCGGCTATCAGGCCGGCTTCGAAACCGCGCAGGTTGCTGTCCACCGCCTTGCCGTCGGCGCGGATGGCGGCGGCGAATTGATCGGCCGTAATCGGCAGCCGGCCGCAGCTTGCCAGCGCGCCGAGCATGACCGCATTGACGATCGAGCCGCTCACGCGCGCGGTCGCGCTCATGTCGAATACGATGGTCGCGCGCGCGTTGCCGGCGACCGCGTCGGCCAGCCGCTTGTGATCGTAGCGGCCGTCGCCCATGGCGATTTTCTCGTCCATCACATAGAAGCGGCTGCTGGAGGCGATCAGCAAGGTGCGGTCGGGCGTGACGAAGCCGTTGGCGATCGCGCGGCCGGCCTCCATGAATTCGCTCGCCATGACGATGTCGATGTCGCCGATGCCGGGCGTCAAAGCGAGCACCGGCCGTCGCGTGCCGAGCGCCGCGGCCGGCACCGGCACGATCTCGATATAATAGGTGGTGGCGCCGGTGCGCTGCGCGACGCCGGGGATCGAGGTCGACTGCACCGGAAAGCCGAGCCGCGCCGCCGCCTCCACGATCCAGTTGGTCAGTACCCCGCCGCCCTCGCCGCCAAGGGCCGCGATCAGGATCGTGATCGGGCGCACATTCTCGCTCACGCCGCCGCCTCCTCGATGCGGCCGTCGAACCAGCCGATGATGCGGCGGCGGACGCCGAACAGCATGCGGTCCCACAGGCCGGGATTGCGGATCAGTTCCGCCCGGTAAAATGACGGGCACAGCACCGCGGCATGCGCGACCTCTCCGCACAGGCCGCAGCCGACGCAGGAATCGATGACGGAGGCGACCGGATCGCTGCGCAGCGGATCGGGATTGGGTTTCACCGTCAGCGACGGACAGCCCGACAGGCGGATGCAGGAATGATCGCCGCTGCAGATTTCGTCGTCGACGCCGAACTTGGTGCGCACCACGCGCTGGCCGTTGGCGAGCCGCGCGGCATCCTCGGCGCGCACCCGGCGCTGGCGGGCGAGCTGGCATTCGCCGTCGGCGATGATGACCTTCAGGCCGCGCTCGGCGCTGCGCAGCGCGCTCTTCAAGGTGCGCGCCATTTTTGCGACGCTGTAGGTACGCACCGTGCGCAGCCACTTGACGCCGAGCGAGCGCAGCGTGGCCTCGATGTCCATGCCCGGCGCCGCCCCCGACCGGCTGGCCTTGCTCGAAGGCATGAATTGCAGGCCGGTCGCCGAGGTATAGCCGTTCTGCATCACGATCAGCACGCCGTCGCCCTTATTGAACAGGCTGGACGCGACGCCGGTGATCAGGCCGTTATGCCAGAAGCCGCCGTCGCCCATGATGGCGACCGGACGCCCGGCCATGTTGGGGCCGACGGCGGCGGCGCTGGCGAGCGACATGCCGTAGCCGAGAATGGAATTGCCGAGGCTGAACGGTGCGAAGGTCGCGAACGAATGGCAGCCGATGTCGGTGCTGACATGGACCGGCCCGACCTCGCGCTGCGCGAGCTTGATGGCGGAAAAGACCGGACGCTCCGGACAGCCGGTGCAGAAGGTCGGCGGCCGCGGCGGCAGCGTGCCGACCGCAGCGGATGCCGCCGGCACGTGGGCAAAAATCCGCGCCGCCGTGGCGCCGATGCGCTCGATGTCGAGACCGGCCGGCTTGACCTCGGCCAGGAACGCCGCCAGCCCTTTCAGGAGCACGCCGGAGGAATACTCGCCGGCCGGCGGCAGCGCGCCTTTTCCGAAGACTTTGGTCTGCAGGTCGGCGCGGCGCAGTTCGACATTCACCGCCTGCTCGACATAGTCGGGATGGCCCTCCTCGACCACCAGCACCGCGCGCTTGCCGGCGCAGAATTCGCGCAATTCTTCCGGCACCAGCGGATAGGCGACGTTGAGCACATAGAGCGGAATGCGCGAGGCGCCGAAACAGTCGGCAAGGCCGAACCGTTCGAGCGCCCGCAGCACGCTGTTGGTCAGCCCGCCCAGCACGATGATGCCGACATCGCCATGCTCGCCCGCGATGAACTCGTTGAGCTTGTGCTCGCGGATGAACTTGCGCGCGGCCGGCAGCCGCTCCTCGACCTTGAGCCGCTCCTGCACGAAGGTCACCGGCGGGTGCGACAGCCGCCCATAGTCGAAGCGCGCCGGGCCGGGCAGCCGGTTGAGCCCGCAATAGTCCGCGCGCCGGTTGTTCTTGGCGACGAATTCGCCGGTCACATGGCAGGCGCGGATGCGCAGGTCGAGCATGACCGGCGCATGACTGATTTCGGACAGTTCGAAGCCCTGTTCGACGCAGCGCACGATGGTCGGCAGATCCGGCCGCGGATCGAGGAGCCACATCGACGACTTCATCGCAAAGGCGTAGGAGCGTTCCTGGATGACGCTGGCGCCCTCGCCATAATCCTCGCCGAGGATGATCATGGTGCCGCCGAGCACGCCGGGCGAGGCGAGGTTGGACAGCGCATCGGCGGCCACGTTGGTGCCGACGATCGATTTCCAGGTCACCGCGCCGCGCAGCGGATAGCTGATCGAGGCGCCGAGCATGGCGGCCGCCGAGGCCTCGTTGGTGCAGGTCTCCACGTGCACGCCGAGCGTGTGCAGGAGGTCTTCCGCCTCGACCATGACATCGATCAAGTGGGAGACCGGGGCGCCCTGATAACCACCGACATAGGACACTCCGGATTGCAGCAGCGCCTTGGTGACCGCCAGGATGCCTTCGCCGCGGAAGATCTCGCCGTCGCCAAGCTTGAGCGCTTCGACTTCCTTTGCGAACGAGCGTTCCATGGCCTCGACCCCCGGATTGAGCGGCGTAGATAGTTTGATATCAAACTATTTAGCAGATTATCATGTTTATAAAAAGTACCTTTCCGCCGGCTTTTGCAAGGCGCGGGTCGGCGTCGGGCGACAAAGCCCGGGGCGGGCACGGCCCGGGCCTACATATGGGAGGGCAGCCACAGGGCAATGACCGGAAAGGCCACCAGCAGGACGAGCCGCAGGATATCGGTAACAATGAACGGCAGGACGCCGTAGAAGATGGTCGAAATCTTCACATCGTCGATCACGCTCTTGATCACGAAAATGTTCATCCCGACCGGCGGATGGATCAGGCCGAGCTCCACGGTCATGACGATGACGACGCCGAACCAGATCGGGTCGAAGCCGAGCTGCTTGATGATCGGGAACACGATCGGCACCGTCAGGATGATCATCGCCAGCGCATCCATCAGGCATCCCAGCACCAGGTACATGAGCAGGATCAGGATCAGGATGCCGTAGCTGCCGATGCCGAGCCCGGTCAGGAATTCGGTCATCTTCTGCGGTGTCTGCGTGATGGTGAGAAAATATCCGAACAGCAGCGCGCCGATCAGGATGGTGAACACCGCGGCGGTGGTGCGCGTCGATTCCAATAGCGAGCGCAGGATATCGTGGCGCGTGAGCCGCCGGCGCGCCAGACCGATCAGGAAGGCGCCGCCGGCCCCCATACCGGCCGCCTCGGTCGCCGTGAACATGCCGCCATAGATGCCGCCGATCACAAACGCAAACAGCAGCACCGTCGCCCACACATCGCGCAGGCTGCGCCAGCGCTCGGCCCAGGATGCGCGCGGTCCCGCCGGCAGAAAACCCTGCTTCAGCCAGCCGATGATCGAAATCGTCGTCATGTACATGAGGATCGCGACGATGCCGGGCACGATGCCGGCGACGAACAGCTTGCCGACGTCCTGTTCGGTGATCAGCCCGTACACCGCGAGCACGGTCGAGGGCGGGATCATGATGCCGAGCGTGCCGCCGGCGGCGATCACGCCGGTGGCAAAGGATTGCGGATAATCGTAGCGGCGCATCTCCGGATAGGCGACGCGCGAGAACGTGGCCGCGGTCGCCACCGAGGAGCCGCAGATCGCGGCAAAGCCGCCGCAGGCGGCGATGGTGGCGATGCCGAGACCGCCGCGCAGATGCCCGACGAAGGCGTTGGCGGCCCGGAACAGTTCGCGGCTCATGCCGGAGGTGGTGGCGAAGGCGCCCATCAGCAGAAACAGCGGGACCACGGCGAAATTGAAATCGGTCACCGTGCGCATCGTGGTGTGGCCGACGATCTTCAGCGCCGGGCCGCCGCTGGTGAGATAGGCGAAGCCGCTGACGCCGACCAGGCCCATCGCCATGCCGATCGGCACGCGCAGCAGCATCAGCACGAAGAGCGTAACGAACCCGATAATCGCAACGGCGTCGGCGGACATGGGGTCACTCGACCGGCTTTGTCGCCGCCGCGAAATCGCGGGTCATCAGCTCGGGATGAAAAATCAGACGATAGGTCCGCACGATGATCAGCAGCACCGCGGCCACGTCGCCGATCCAGGCCACGAGATAGAACGGCCAGACCGGCAGGCGCAGGTCGAAGGTCAGCAGATTGGCCTCGCGGGTGCTGACCGTCTTGTCGTACAGCGTGTAACTTTGCACCACCACCACGAACAGCAGCACCAGCGTCGCGAACACGTCGATGACCCGCCGCCAAGTCGGGCCGACATTGGCCCAGATCAGATCGACGGTGATATGGGTACCGCGATAGCTGGTGGCGGCGATGCCCCAGAAGATCACGATTCCGAGCATGAGCATGCCGAAATCGTAGGCGTCCGGAATCGTGAAGCCGAAGAAGTAACGCAGCAGCACCGAGACGAAGACGTCGAGCGCGACCACGCCGATGAAAAAGGCCGCGGTCCATTCGATCGAATCGATGAAGCGATCCATGGCGCGGGTGATCGCAGGAAAGCGGGTGGTCATCGGGCTGTGCCTGCGGGAAACGGACGAAATGCCTGTCGAGACCATGACGGCGACGCTCATGCCGCCGTCATGCTTTCATGGCCGGTGCCGGCTGCTGCAGCCGGCGAAGGCCGCCGATCAGTAAGCGGCCTTGAACTTCACCAGCGCCTCTTTCAGCTCCTTCATGATGCTGTCAGGATCGCCGCCGACCTTCTTGACATTGTCGGCCCAGGTCTTCTGCAGCGGTTCGGCGGCCTTTTTCCACTCGGCAAGCTGCGCCGGCGTGAGCGGATAGACCTCGTGCGCGGCGTCGCTCTTGAGCTTCTGGATGCCGCCGTGCTCGAAGTCGGCCCAGGGTCCTGCGACCTTCAGCGCCCATTCGTTGGTGCAATGATTGTCGATCACCTTCTTCTGCGCCGCCGACATCTGGTTATAGGTGCCGGGGCTGAAGACGAAGGCGAACGTGGTCGCGTAAAGCGGCGCGTCGATGTGATACTTGGTCACCTTGTCGATGCCGAACAGCGGCACCGAGCCCCACGGGAAGGTGACCGCCTCGGCGACGCCTTTTTCGAGAATATCGCGCACTTCCGGCGCGCTCGACTGCACATTGGTGCCGCCGAGCAGCGTCACGAACGAGGCCATGGTGGCGTGGGCGGGGCGGATCTTCATGCCCTTGATGTCGCCCGGCACCATGATCTTCTTGGCCTTGGAATGAAACGTGCCGGGATCGTGCATGAAGGCGAGACAGAACTTGACGTCCTTCATCTCCTTGGCGGCGTATTTGCGGTACCAGGCATCGAGCGCCTGCGAGCCGCCCTTCGCCGTGGTTACCAGGAACGGCAATTCGCCGGCACCGATGATCGGGAAGCGGCCGGGCTGGTAGCCGGGATTGATGTAGGTGAGATCGGCAATGCCGTCGCGCGCCATGTCGTAATGATCGAAGGCCTTGCCGAGCTGCTGCGCCGGAAAGACCTTGTACTTGATGGTGCCGCCCGAGGCCTTCTCGACCGAGGCGCCCCATTCCTCGAGCGCTTTCTGCAGCGGATGCGACGGCGGAACCCAGTGGGCGAGCTTCAGCTCGAACGTCTTGTCCTGGGCTTGGGCACCGGACAGGCCGAGAAAAATGGCGCTGCCCACCACCGCGGCGCCGACAGCGAGCTTGTGCAGACGAAATTGCATGTGACATCCTCCCTGATCAAAGCGGTCGGCGGTTGGGCAACTTCTTGTCGTTCCGCCAACTTTGATATTATTGGAGCCGCACGCGGCCCGGACTGTAAAGCAGAATAATAGTCGGATATAAAACTATCAATCCGGCAGCGCAGCAAATGCGGCCGATGAAGAATGAACCCGGGATGTGACCTTGCCAAGACGGACACCTGCTGCGCGTGCGACGCGCGGGCGCGCGGCGCCGGAGGCGCCCGGCCGGCGCGCAAGCGACGCCATCGATTTCGGCCCGCTCGAAAACTGGGCCGGATTCCACTTGCGGCGGGCGCAGGCTGCGTCGTTTCAGGCCTATTCACGCGAGGCCAAGCATATCGACCTCAGTCCCGGCCGTTTCGCCACGCTGCTCCTGATCGGCCGCAATCCCGGCATCAGCCAGACCGCGCTCAGCCGTGCCGTGGGCAGCGACAAGTCGACGCTGACGTTCGCGCTCGACGATCTGGTCAGGCGCGGCCTGGTCAGCCGCACCCGCCTGCGCAAGGACCGGCGCGCCTATTGCCTGTCGCTGACCGCGGCCGGCGAGCGGATGCTGGCCGAGTTGACCGAGTGCGCCCGGCGCCATGACCGCAATCTCGACCGCATCATCGGGCCGCGCGACCGCGCCACGTTCCTGAAAATCCTGCGGCAGATCACCGCAGAATTGTCCTGACCGCCTCAGGGCTCGTCGTCAGTGGACGCCGGCCCGAGCGTA
Organism: Pseudorhodoplanes sp.; assembly: GCA_008933495.1. Lineage (GTDB taxonomy): Bacteria > Pseudomonadota > Alphaproteobacteria > Rhizobiales > Xanthobacteraceae > Pseudorhodoplanes. Next base: position 1,193 of record WBUW01000095.1, on the reverse strand, counting down.
TCGATCAGTCGCTGCATCATCGGCAACAACTGGTCACGCGCATCCTCGCCGAGCGCGGTGCGCACCTGGCGCTCGTGGGCGTCGACGCGGGCATGCAGCTTGCTCATGAAGGCCTTGCCCTTCGCAGTCAGATGCAGCGCGTAGGAGCGCCGGTCGGCGGGCACCGGTTCGCGCCGTGCGAACCCGCGCTGTTCCAGCAAATCGATCAGCGCGACCAGATTGGTGCGCTTGATGCCGAGCGCGGTGCTGACGTCGATCTGCTTGAGCCCGGGATTGTTCTCGATGACGGCGAGGACCGCGTATTGCCCCGGCCGGATATCGAATTCGGCGCAGCAGCGCACGAAGTTCTTGAACACCGCGAGTTGCGCGCGCCGCAACATGTAGCCGATGCGGTCCGGCAACGGCGAAATATCAATAGCGACGTTCTTGCGATCATTCCGGCCGGAGTTCTTGCCGCCGCCCGGGCGCGCGCGCGGCGACCGCTCCGACGCAGGCTGGGCAGGGATCGTGGCGCGGCGGGTCATGGCACTTCCTCTCAGCCGGCGCGGAACTTCGCGGCGAGGTCTTCGGGAATGGGATTCGACCTGATGCGCGCGGGATCGTGCGGATCGTATCCGACCCAGACCCGCGTCTCGAAGCCCTCCACGCACAGCGTGCTGCCCCTGAACAGCTTGTGCCGGATGTCAAAGCTCGATGTGCCGACCTTGGTGAATTGCGATTCGATCGTCACGTCGTCGCCGTAGCGGATCGGCACCAGAAAACGCGCGCGCGTGTCGACCATCGGGTAGCCGGCCATGGCGTATTTCTTCAGCAGGTCGAACTTGTTGAGCCCCGATGCTGCGGAAATCAGCGTCGTGGTTGAATGATCGAACATCGCGAAATAGCGCGGATAGTACACGATACCGGCCGGGTCGCAGTCGCCCCACTCGATCCGCAAGGTCCGCAAGTTCTTCAGCATCCGCGGCTGTCCTAGCGCGGAGCCATGCGCAGGGCGCCATCGATGCGGATCACTTCGCCATTCATGTAGCCGTTGCGCACCAGGAACAGCACGAGCTCGCCGAATTCGCGCGGCTCGCCGAGCCGCCTGGGGAACGGCACCGAGGCGCCGAGGCTGTCCTGCGCCTCCTGCGGCAGCGTCTTGAGCATCGGCGTGCCGAAAATGCCGGGCGCGATCGCCAGCACCCGCACGCCGA
>WBUW01000094.1 GCA_008933495.1 Pseudorhodoplanes sp. | reverse complement strand
GCCCTGGACGAGGTCGAGGAGACGCCCCGGCGTTGCGACCAGAATGTCGACGCCGTTGAGCAGCGCGCGCACCTGCCGGCCCATCGGCACCCCGCCGATGGCGAGCGTGACGCTGGTCTTGAGATGGCGGCCATAGGTCTTGAAGCTGTCGAGTATCTGGCCCGACAATTCGCGCGTCGGACTGAGCACCAGGACGCGCGGCGACTTGCGCTCGCGCGGCACCGGCGTGCTTGCCAGATGGTGCAGGATCGGCAGCGCAAACGCGGCGGTCTTGCCGGTGCCGGTTTGCGCGATCCCGATCACATCGCGGCGTGCAAGCGCGCAGGGGATGGTCTGGCTTTGGATCGGGGTGGGTCGTTCATAGCGCTCCTCGGTGAGGGCGCGAAGGATCGGCGTTGCAAGGCCGAGGTCGGAAAAGGAATTCAAGTTCGGTTCTTTCCATGCAGCGATTTGTCCGCGGCTTTGAAAAGCGCGGGTGACGCATCGCGGACGAAACAGACATCCCGCGTGGTCTGGGCTGTCGATGAAGGGGATCGGGAGGTAAGGCGGGCCGAAAGCCTGTTGGTTTTCGTTCACGCGGCCCGCAGGCGGCAAAAGGCCGACTCCGATGCGGCGTATATGGCTGCTTTATGCGGCTCTTTCAAGGCAAATCGGTTAAGCGCCTGGCCGGAAACGGAGCGAGTCTTTTCAACGACTTGGGTAAGGCCCTTTCCGCCGTCTCATGGCCGGGTCTGCGGGTAAGCTGACGTTTGGAAGTCGGGCGCGTCCGACTTCCGGTGCCATCCGCGTCTTTCTCGCTGCCGCGGCTTCGGAACGATGACGCCCGGCACAAGGTTTACACGCGGGCCGGCCGAAGGCCGGACCCGTGTGCCGGGCATGTCGAGTTCCGTCGAAAGCGCCGATTTCATTGACCGCATTTTGAGTCAGGCTCTAAGGTTAATCGCGCGCCGAATTGACGATGGTTGCAGACGTAACTAGATTGCCTCCAAGGGCCGGACAGAAACTTGTGCCGTATCAGGGAGAGCGCGATGAGCAGTGACGCCCCGTTGATCCAGGCCAAGGGAGAGGGCACGCGATCGTCAGGCGCGGTGTCGCGCTCGGGCCGCAGCGCCGCCAAGCCCGACTACATGTCCGGGTTCGGCAACAGTTTCGAAACCGAGGCGTTGCCCGGTGCCCTGCCGATCGGGCGCAATTCGCCGCAAAAGTGCAATTACGGCCTCTACGCCGAGCAATTGTCCGGCTCGCCCTTTACCGCGCCGCAGGCGACCAACCAGCGCTCCTGGCTTTATCGCATCCGTCCGACCGTGCGGCATGCTGCGCGTTTTACGAAGGTCGATCGCGGCCACATTCGCACCGCGCCCGATCGCGAGGACAGCGATTTGCCGATCGGGCCGCTGCGCTGGGGCGCCGCGCCGGTTCCGAACGCCAGGCTGAATTTCGTGACCGGCCTGCACACGGTGACGATTGCCGGTGACGCGGAATCCATGTCCGGCCTGGCCGCGCACCTGCTGTTCGTGACCGAGTCGATGCAACACGAACATGTGTTCAACGCCGACGGCGAATACCTGGTCGTCGCGCAGGAGAACAAGCTGCGCTTCCGCACCGAGTTCGGCACGATCGAGATCGAGCCCGGCGAAATCTGCATCATCCCGCGCGGCGTGATTTTCCGTGTCGAACTTATCGACGGTCCGGCGCGCGCCTATGTCTGCGAGAATTACGGCGGCGGCTTCCGGCTGCCGGATCGCGGACCGATCGGCGCCAACTGCCTGGCCAATCCGCGCGACTTCCTGGCTCCCGTGGCCGCTTACGAAGACAGCGAGCGGCCGCACACGCTGTTCGTGAAATGGGGCGGTGAACTGTTCAAGACGGAGGTGCCGCATTCGCCGCTCGACGTCGTGGCCTGGCACGGCAATTACTATCCCTACAAGTACGACCTGCGGCATTTCTCGCCGGTCGGAGCCGTGCTGTTCGATCATCCCGATCCGTCGATTTTCACGGTGATGACCTCGCCGTCGGAAACGCCGGGCACCGCCAATATCGATTTCGTGATCTTCCCCGAGCGTTGGGGGGTCGCGGAAAACACGTTCCGTCCGCCCTGGTATCACCGCAACATCATGTCGGAATTCATGGGGCTCGTTTACGGCGTCTACGACGCCAAGCCGGAAGGTTTCGTGCCGGGCGGCATGAGTCTTCACAACACCATGCTGCCGCATGGCCCGGACACCGAAGCGTTCGAGCACAACAGCAATGTCGAGCTCAAGCCGGTGAAGCTGTCCAACACGCTCGCCTTCATGTTCGAGACGCGCTTCCGCCAGCGCGTCACGAAATGGGCCGCGCAACTGGAGGCGCGGCAGGACAGTTACATGGACTGCTGGGCCGGTCTCAAGAAGCACTTTGATCCGAAGCATAAAGAACCGAAATGAAGTTTGCCTCGCTGAAGGGCGGCCGCGACGGGCGCCTCGTCGTGGTGTCCCGCGATTTGATGCACTGCGCCGACGCCTCCGCCGTCGCCGCCACCCTGCAGGCCGCGCTCGACGACTGGCCGTCGGCCGAGCCGCGGCTGACCGAAATCGCCGACTCGCTTGAAGCGGGCCGGATCGCCCGCATGCCGTTCGATCCCCGGAAATGTGCGTCGCCCTTGCCGCGCGCCTATCAATGGGCGGACGGCTCGGCCTACGTCAATCACGTTGCGCTCGTGCGCCAGGCGCGCGGGGCGGAGATGCCGGACTCGTTCTGGACCGATCCGCTGATCTATCAGGGCGGTTCCGATGTCTTGCTCGGGCCGCGCGATTCGATTCCGGTCATCGACGAGCAATGGGGGATCGACCTTGAGGCCGAAGTGGTCGTCATCCTCGGCGACGTGCCGATGGGGGCTTCGCGCGCGCAGGCCGAGCGGGCGATCCGCCTTGTGATGCTGGTCAACGACGTCACGCTGCGCAACCTCACCCCGGGCGAGCTCGCCAAGGGCTTCGGCTTTTACCAGTCGAAGCCGGCCTCGGCATTTTCGCCCGTCGCCGTCACGCCCGACGAGCTCGGCGGTGCATGGAACGGCGCCAAGCTCAACCTGCCGCTCCTGAGCTTCATCAATGGCCGGCCGTTCGGCAAGCCCGTTGCCGGCGACGACATGACCTTCGACTTTCCGGCGCTGATCGTGCACGCGGCGCGGACGCGCGCGCTTGCGGCCGGATCGATCCTGGGAGCCGGCACCGTGTCCAACCGCGACACCGACGGCGGTCCCGGCAAGCCGATCGCGGAAGGCGGGCTCGGCTATTCCTGCATCGCAGAATTGCGTACGGTGGAGACGATCCGGAACGGAAAGCCCTCGACGCCGTATCTGAAGTTCGGCGATCGTATCCGCATCGAAATGCGCGACGCGCAGGGGCGCTCCATCTTCGGAGCGATCGAACAGGACGTCGTGCGCCACCAACCGGGATAGGGCTTCATGGCAAGAGGCTTCGCGTCGACCGGCGACACGACAGAGAAGAGGATCGCGTTCGACGAGATCGGACGCGGCCTTTACGCGTTCACCGCCGAGGGCGACCCGAATTCCGGAATCATCGTCGGCGACGACGGCGTGATGGTGGTCGATGCGCAGGCGACGCCGGTCATGGCGCGCGAGGTGATCGCGCGGGTTGCGAAGGTCACCGACAAGCCGATCCGGTACGTGCTGCTGTCGCATTATCACGCGGTGCGCGTGCTTGGCGCTTCGGCTTATACCGATGCCGAAATTCTGGCTTCCGACGCAACGCGCGACCTGATCGTCGAGCGCGGCCGCCAGGACATGGAATCGGAAATCGGGCGGTTTCCGCGCCTGTTCCGGGCGGTCGAGTCGATTCCCGGTCTGACTTGGCCGTCGGTCACGTTTCCGCACCAGGCCTCGGTGTGGCTCGGCACGCGCGAGGTGCGCATCATGCATCTGGGCCGCGGCCACACCGCCGGCGACGTCGTCGCCTATGTGCCGGACGCCGACGTGGTGTTTTCCGGTGATCTCGTCGAGTATCATTCGGCCTGCTATTGTGGAGATGCGCATTTTCGCGACTGGCCGCGCACGCTCGATCGACTCGCGCAGTTCGAAGCCAACGCGCTGGTGCCGGGGCGCGGGGCGGCGCTGTCGACGCCGCAGCAGGTCCGCGACGGGATTGCCATGACCCGCGACTTTCTTTCGACGCTCTATGTCTCGGTGTCCGACTGCGTGGGGCGCGGTCTGTCGCTGAAGGAGACCTTCGACGAAACCAAGCGGATCATGGATCCGAGATTCTCAAAGTTTGCGATCTACGAGCACTGCATGCCGTTCAACGTGTCGCGCGCGTTTGACGAGGCCAAGGGCATCGAGCATCCGGTGATCTGGACGGCGGAGCGCGACCGCGACATGTGGGCGGCGTTGCAGGGCTGAGCGGCACGACGATCATGGCGGACGGGCGCAAGGCGATCTATCATTATGGATACCGGCGCTCGCCGGACCAGGATGCGCGCAAACCGGTCCGCCATCCGGTGATCGTCGTGGGAGCGGGGCCGGTCGGGCTCACCGCCGCCATCGATCTTGCGCTGCGCGGTGTGCCGGTGGTTCTGCTCGACGACGCCGACCGTATCGGCGAAGGCTCGCGCGGCATCTGCTATTCCAAGCGCACGCTCGAAATTCTCGATCGGCTCGGCGTTGGCAGCGATCTGGTGCGCCAGGGCGTCACCTGGAAACTCGGCAAGGTCTATCTCGGCGACGATCTCGTCTATTCGTTCGATCTGTTGCCGGAAGATGGTCACAAGATGCCGGCCTTCATCAATCTCCAGCAATATTATCTGGAGAAGGCGCTGGTCGAGCGCGCGCGCGAGATCGACGCGGTGGACTTGCGCTGGAACAACCGCGTGTCCGGACTGGACCGGCGCAGCGACGGGGTGACGCTGACAATCAACACGCCTGATGGGCCCTATCGTCTTGACGCCGCCTGGCTCATCGCAGCCGACGGCGCGCGCTCCACCGTCCGCGGCCTGTTGGGTCTCGGCTTCGAAGGCGTCACCTTCGAGGACAAGTTCCTGATCGCCGACGTCAAGATGGCGGCGGATTTTCCGACCGAGCGCCGCTTCTGGTTCGATCCGCCGTTTCATTCCGGCCAGTCCGCGCTCATGCACCGCCAGCCCGACAATGTGTGGCGGATCGATCTGCAGCTAGGGCCCGATGTCGACGTGGATGTGGAGCAGAAGCCGGACCGGGTCGTCCCGCGCCTGAAGAAAATGCTCGGCGAGCGCCCGTTCGAATTGGAATGGGTGTCGATATACCGCTTCAACTGCCGCCGGCTTGCGCGCTTCGTGCATGGACGGGTGATTTTCGCCGGCGACAGCGCACACCAGGTTTCGCCGTTCGGCGCGCGCGGCGCCAATTCCGGCGTGCAGGATGCGGAGAATCTGGCATGGAAACTGGCCGCAGTTCTTTCCGGCGACGCCGGCGAGGCGCTGCTTGAAAGCTATAATCTGGAACGAATCCAAAGCGCCGACGAGAATATCGCGCATTCGACGCGCTCGACCGACTTCATCGCACCACATTCGCCGGCCGAGCGCGCTTTGCGCAACGCCGTGCTTAATCTCGCGCGCCGCTGCGATTTCGCGCGCCGCATGGTTAACTCCGGACGCCTGTCGGTGGCCACCATTTATGATTCACCATTAACAACGCCAGACGAAGATTTTTTTGCCGGCAGCGCGTATCTCGGTGCGCCGGTACCAGACGCCCCCGTGCGCACGCGCTCCGGACGCGACGGATTTCTGGTCGAGCAATTGACGGGTACATTCGAGCTAATGCATATGATGAACCGCGCACGTTCGAACCCGCCGCCAGGGATCAAGATGACCGTGATCGGAGAGGATTTGCACGATTATGCGGGCCTTGTGGCGAAACGGCTCGACGCAACGCCCGGCGCAACTTATCTGCTGCGTCCCGACCAACACCTGTGTGCGCGCTGGCGCGCATTCGATCCGGAAAAAATTGCGGCTGCGTATGCTCGCGCATTGACGCGTTGATTTAAGTCAGAACATTACCTGCGGATAGTACCTAGCGTTTTTCTGTAGCGTAGAATGATGTTGGTGATCCTCTCATGGGCGATCTTGTGACGACGTCGAACTTCCCCAATCCCGATGCCGTCTATGTGACGCTGATCGACGCGCGACGGGGGATGTCGGAGGCCGATGCGGCGGCTCTGGATGCGCGGCTCGTGCTGATCCTGGCCAATCATATCGGCGATCTCGAAGTGCTCCGGCAGGCGATCGGGCTTGCGCGCAAGACCGGACAGACCAACTGGGCGTTGGGCGAATAGCGCGCGCGGCGATCCGCCGATGCGGAGTCCGGGCCGGCGCGCGATCGCGCGCAACATCAACAACAGATCGTGACGCGCCGCTACGGCGGAAAGGGTTCCAAAGCGGCGCGACTTTTCTTCGAAACGTCATTCCGCTTTGGCTCTTTGCTCGCGCACGATCTGTTTCGAAAACCGCTGCCACTTTTCGGGATCGTGCTTTAGGCATCCTCCGATGCAGCCGCCTCGGCGGCGTCGAACATCTGGCGCACCTTGGCCACCAGGATTTCGTGGGTGAACGGCTTGGTCAGCAGTTCGATATCGGCGTCCAGGCGTCCCTGATGGATGATGGCGTTGCGGGTATAGCCGGTCGCATACAGGACCTTGAGATCGGGGCAGCGACGCAAGGCTTCGTCGGCGAGTTGGCGTCCGTTCATGCCGCCGGGCAGCACGACATCGGTAAACAGCAGTTTCACGCCCGGGTTGGCATCGAGCAGCCGCAGCGCGCTCTGGCCGTCGTGCGTGGCGATGACATTGTAGCCTTCCTCGCGCAGCACCTCGGCGACGAAGCGGTTGACCTCCTCGTCATCCTCGACGAGCAGAATCGTGTTGGCGAGGCTTCCGATGTCCGGTGCGCTTGCCGACAGGTCCTCGCCGAGCGGCGTCCAGGCCGGCAGATCGCTGCTGTCGGCAAGGCGCGGGAAATACAGCTTGATCGACGTGCCTTCGCCCGGCTCGCTGTAGATCTTGATGTGGCCGCCCGACTGTTTCACGAAGCCATAGACCATGCTCAGGCCAAGCCCGGTTCCCGCGCCGGTCGGCTTGGTCGTGAAGAACGGCTCGAACGCGCGCTCGATGACATCGCGCGTCATGCCGGAGCCTGAGTCGGTGATGGCGACGAGCACATACTGGCCGTGGGCAATCTCGCCGGCGTGCTCAATCACATAGGCCTCGTCGAGATAGGCGTTCGCGCTCTCGATCGTCAGGCGTCCGCCTTCGGGCATGGCGTCGCGCGCATTGATGGCGAGATTGAGCAGCGTGTTTTCAAGCTGGTTGGGATCGATCGCGGTCTTCCACAGACCGCCGGCGAGCACCGTCTCCACCGTCACGGTCTCGCCGATCGTCCGCCGCAGCAGTTCCGACATGCCCTGCACCAGCCGGTTGATGTCCACCGCCTTGACTTCGAGCGGATGCTGCCGGGAATAGGCGAGCAGGCGCTGCACCAGCGTTGCCGCGCGCTCGGAGGCCTGGCGCGCGGAGCCGAGCAGGCGTCGCACGCGTTCCTCGCCGTTCGGCAGGCGCCGCAAGGCGAGATCGACATTGCCGAGGATCGCGGTGAGCAGATTATTGAAGTCATGTGCGATGCCGCCGGTCAGGCGTCCGACCGCTTCCATCTTCTGCGATTGCCGCAATGCCCGCTCGGTCAGTTCGCGGCGGGCGACTTCCTGTTGAAGCTGGGCATGGGCGCGCGCGCCGCGTTCGGTGCGGCGCCAGGCCACGAGGCTCAGCGCGAAGAGGGCGACGGTGGCCGGAATGCCGAAGATCAGGTGACTTCCGATATCGCTCAGCCAGGCGGCGGTGATTTGCGCCTTGTCGATCCCGACCGTGACATAGACCGGATAGCTGGTCAGCCGACGGTAGGCGTAGATGCGCGGCTGCCGGTCGAGCGAGGAGGTGCCTTCGACGAGGCCGCGCTCGGCATGCTCGTGGATGCCGCGCATGAACGGGCCGTCCGGCGACAGCCGCATCGCCTCCGAACCACTCGTCGGAAAACGCGCGATGACGGCGCCGTCGTCGCGCACGATCGCGGCGATCCCGGGAAGCTCAAGCTGCTGATAATAGCTGGCGAAATATTCCGGCCTTGCCGAAATCACGCTGATGCCGGCAAAGGAGCCGTCGGCATTGTCGCGCCGGCGGCTGATTGCAAAAAAGCGCAGATCGGCGATGCGCGTGTCGATCACGTCGGTGACATAAGGCCCGTGCGTCGGATCGGACTTGTGGATTTTGAAATATTCGCGATCGGAAACGTCGATCCGCGACATCGGGAAAATCGTCCCGGAGACGACGCCAAATCCGTCGCTATCGACAATCCAGATATCGCGCAGTTGCGGCAGGCTGTCGGTCAGGGCTTTCAGCCGGCTGTTGAACGACGCCTCGTTGGCCCGCATGTCGGCATTGCTGGCATCGGAAATGACCTGCGCGACATAACGCGCGCTGAGGTCGAAGGTTTCGAACACTTTCAGGGCGTGCTCGTAGAGGCGGGACAGGTCGCGCTGGAGACGATCACGGGCGGCAAGCTGATGGTGGCCATAGGAGAGCCACGCCGAGATCGCGAACACCATCGTCGGCAGAGCGAGCGAGAGCGCCACCAGCCAGTGCAACGGGCGCGCGGCGCGATAAGCCCGCCGTGGGGGCGATTGGGTCGCAGGGGGCGGAAATGTCGACACGTTGCGGGAAAATATCGGCTGGTTGGCGCGGTTTGGCAATGGCGGAGCAGGGATGCCGCCTCCGGACTGAAAACAACAACTTGCGATCTCGCCGAAGGTTCCCATGTGGGTGGCGATATCGGTTTCCATGTATGGCCCGGGCCAGGGAGGATGCGATGCGCGCGGTCTTGAGGTCGGCCCTGGTGCGGATGCGGGGCGAAGTTTTCGCGACGGTCCTGGCAG
>WBUW01000093.1 GCA_008933495.1 Pseudorhodoplanes sp. | reverse complement strand
GTAGTAGCCGCGAACGGTGTAGGGCCCGCGGCAGATCAGTTCGCCGGACTCGCCGTCCGGCACCTCATGCCCGGCATCGTCAACGACTCTTATCTCGTCATCGGCGCATACCGGAGCGCCGGAGCTGTTGAACACCCGCTCGTCATCGTCATCGAGCCGCGTCATGTTCAGCAGCCCCTCACCGGTGCCGAAATCCTCCTGAAACTGACAGCCGAATTGCTCGCGCACGCGCCGGCGAAGCTCCGGAGCAAGCCGGGCGCCACCGTTGATGAGAACCTTCAGCGAACCGAGATCGTGGCTGCCGGGCTTCCAGGTCTTCAGCCAGTTGGTCACCAGCGGAACCGCCGCCGCGACATGTGTCACTTTTTCGCGTTCGATCAACGGCAGTACAATTTCCGGCGAGGTGCCGGGGGCAATAACAGCAGTTCCGCCAAAGGCGAGCGTCGCCAGAATGCCGGGCGAGGCAAGCGAATAGTTATGCGCCAGCGGAAGCACGGCGAGGAAGATCGACCGCGTATCCAGACCCGCCACGCGACCGCTCAGCTTGCAGTTACACACATAGTCATTGTGGGTGCGCGGGATCAGCTTCGGCAAGCCGGTGGTGCCGCCAGAGAGCAGCATGAGCGCCACTCCTGCCGGATCCGGTTGATACTCGGGCCCGTCATTTGTGCCGCTCGGAGCCGCGGCGTCACCGTCGAGCGAAACCTGCCCGGGGCCAGGCGGCCCTGCTACAAATACATGTCTGAGGTGCCCGACTTCGCTTCGAAGGCTCTCAGCCAAAGGCCGGTAGTCGAAGTCGCGGACCATGGCCGGAATGAAATAGGCCACGGCACCCGCATGCCCAATGAAATGGCGAATCTCCGTATGGCGATGCGCCGGCAGCGCCAAAACCGGAATGACGCCAATCGTGACCAGCGCAAAGAACGTTGTAACAAACTCGGGGATATTGGGAAGATGCAATACCACGCGCTCTTGCGGCGCCAACCCTGCCGCGCGCAAGCGAACGGCCAGCCGGTCGATGTCCTTTGCAAGCTGGTTGTAGCTGATCCTTCGATTTTCAAATATCAGGGCGATCTTGTCGCCATGCACCTGGACGGAGCGATCCAGCATTTCTCTTAATGTGATGTTCTCCCAATATCCCTGCTCTCGGTAGCGCTCGGCGAACTGCGGCGGCCATGGCGTACAGCCCTCGAGCATGAATTCATCTCCCCAGTAGCTCCCTGCTCTTTCTGCCGGCAGGTTCGCTTGAGCTGATCAAAACGCACGACGCCAGCCAATACCGGCCGGCATCCGTTGCCGAGAAACAACGTGTCCAATATGGCCGCGATCAGGCAGAGTACATTGACTTCAATCAAGCGGCAGGTGGGGCATGCCGCGCGACTGACCATGTCCACGCTAAACCGGGCGCGGTGTGCGGTGCTGCCTTTGCAGGTGCCCGAACGCCTTCAGCACAAACCGCCGCAGCTTTCGGAGCGGCGCTCGTTGGCGCCTTCATGTTCCCGTTGGATTCGCCGTTCCGCGAAATGACCCGCGGTTTCCCGCGATCGCCCTCGATGCCAGCCGCAGGAAGCGCACACTGTCAATTCAAAGCGTTGCTGATACGCATGGAGACCAATATTTCCGCGTTTGGGCAATAGCTTTGATAACTTGTCTCGCTCAACCCCTGATCAAGATCGTCGGCACAGCGGTCCTGACATTCGCACGCGACGCATCGTCGTTGCATTTCGCGAACGAGCTGTGACTGGGTGTCCTGCAGATTGGTCGAGTCGAGGCGTAGCGCACGCATAAGTCGCATCAGAAAATTCGCGGCGGTCCATTGGCGCAGGCGGAACCGTCTCGCCTTGCCCGTCGCTGTTCGCGGAACCGCATCGATGAAGACGATGCGGCGCGGACATTTATATTTCGAAAGCGCGCCGAGCAGTCTCTCCTGCACTTGTTGTTGCAGGGCATCGTTGCCGCCGTCCGACGCGACCAGGAACATGGTGAGCCGAACGAGACCGTCTTCGTCCTCGGCGCCAACCACGATCGCTTCGGAGACGCCCGGAACGGTGGCCGCGCATTCTTCGATTTCCGCCGGGCTTACCCATTGTCCCGATATCTTGAGCAAATCGTCGGCGCGGCCCTGGTGGTACCACCAGCCATCTTCGTCGACGATGAAAACGTCACCGGTACGAAACCAGCCGTCCCGAAAGGCCGCTTTGGTCTTGGCCGGTTGCCGCCAGTAACCGCGACACAACGATTCCATCCTGACCCAGAGGATGCCAGGTGAATCGGTCGTGGTGACCGGACGATCTTCGAGATCAAGATGCTTGACCTCGACATAGGGCAGCGGCTTGCCGGTCGCGCCGGGCCGGTGATCGGCCGGGGTACCGCCGATCACCATAAACATCGTTTCGGTCGCTCCAATGCCTTCAACAATGGGAACTCCGGTCGCTTCGCGCCAGCGGCTGTAGAGGCTCGCTGGCAAAGATTCCCCGGCCGACAGATAGCAACGAACGGTCTTGAAACCGGATCGGGTGGCAAGACCGTCGCGCAACAATCCCCTGTAGAACGCCGGAACACTCAGCATGAGCGTCGGCCGATAGCGCTCGACCACGGCAGCTATTGCATCGCTATCGGGCCAGCCTTCGTAGAGAATGATGGTTGCGCCGCTGCGCAGACCGCCTATCAGGACGTGACCAAGGGGAAATGCAAAAAACAGCTTCGAAGACGAGAAGACGCGCTCTCCCGGCCCGTATCCGAACGCTTGCATATACCAATCGCCCACCACGACATCGCCGTGGCAGTGAACGGCAGCCTTGGGCGTTCCTGTGGTCCCTGAGGTATAGAGCCAGAATGCCATATCCTGAGCGGCCGTCGGAGCCGATTGAAACTCGGACGCGGCATCGACCAGTAAATCGTCGATCGAGCGCATGTCCGCTGCGGCGGTGCCGCAGACGGCTACGAGCTCCGGGCGATGGGTCGTCAGCGCGATTGCCTGCCCGTACAATGGCAGAAATTCATCGTCGATGAGCATGGCCTTCGCCCCGCTATCCGCGATCGCGAATGCCAGATCCTTGGCGGTCGAACGCGTGCTCAGGGCAACCGCGACCGCCCCAGCACGCATGATTCCGAGATGGGCGGCAACGAAAGTCGGGCTATCTTTGAGAAGCAGAAGGGCTCTGTCGCCTTTCGCGAGGAACGGCTGAAGTGCATTGGCAAAGCGATTCACTTCGGCATTCAGTTCACTGAATGTGATCTTCGCGTCGCCGAAGAGAATGGCAATATCCTCGCCCCGGCCGCGCGCGAGCGTCGGCCCGAGGATCTCATCGGCGGCATTGAGCAACCGGGACTGCTTTGACGTTTCTCTAGCGTCCATTCTCCCCTCCCGACACTTGCAAATCCGGCGTCCCGGACGCACGCCACGCGCAAATCCGCACCTCAGGTCGCAGCCGCCCGATTGCGGCACGTTCGGGTGGCCTCCGACCTCTTGCCCACAATGCCTGCAAGACCTGATGGGCGACCGCTACCCGGTCCGGCGTATCCGCCTGATTAAGGAAAAGGACGCGGCGCGCGTGCGGTGGAGCCCCGCGCGCCAGCCCGTCCGGATGTTCAATGACCCGCGCCAGCGCATCCGCGGTCACGATAGCGGAAGCCGGCACTCCCGTGAGCTCCGACCAGCGCCCGGAGCGAAAAACCGTATTTTCGTCCAGCGGCCGGCCGATGCCGCTGATGCCGGCCACGATGATGACAGTGTCGGTCGATGCCGGGAAAACCGGCTCACCTGCATCCGGCGCTTTCAATGGCCGGCGGCGGGAGCCGTCCGCTTCCACCAGAATACGCGTGAACCGCCCGCTGCTCGCAAAGGCATCGACTGTTTCCGTCGGCAATCCCAGCAGGCGCCCGCGTTGATGGTCGACGGCGCGATAAGCCAGAACCGGATCTGGGTCGTCGCCGATTGCTGCAAGGGCATCCGCCTGATCCATGACCTGACATGCGCGCCAGGGTCCGTGCGCCTCATCACTCGCCATCTTCGTGGTCGCGGTCGCGATAATGCGCTCACCTTTGAGCGACGCAAATTCCCGAACCAACGTCGCCATCAAGCTGGTCTTGCCGCCGGCACCGCAGAGTGAAATCACGCGCGACGTCTCAAGCCCGAGCGCCGCAGCGACGGTTGTCGGTTCCGCCGGCCGGCTCCCTGCTGCGCCGCCGAAGGCAAACAAATCCAGATCGGACCGACTATCGATGTCGCGGAAGGGCATCGGGTCGCTGAAGTCCACCGGAACGGTTGCCTCAGGATGGGTTTCAATCACGACGCCACCGCCGCGATCCCCGCTCAGCCGCTGCAATTCCGCGAAAAACCGGCAGCCAAATATAACCGGATTGCCCCGCCGTCCATCGCAGGTCGGATAGCAAATGCCCCCGTCGGATGCCTCAAACGCCGCGATCAGGCGATCAATCACCGAACTGTCGAGCAACGGCTGATCGCCCACAAAAAACATGGCGCCGGCGCTGGCGGGCGAAACAGCCGCAAGCCCCGCGACGACCGACGTGCTCTGCCCCCGCCCGTAACATTCATTAACGACAAACGATAATCGCGGCTCCTCATCGAGATCGATAAGTGCCTCGCGGACGCGAGCGTGCTCATGACCGAGCACCACGAGCAGCGAAGCAAGCCGCGAGCGCAACGCGGCCTCGACCACCCACCGCAACAGCGGCTTGCCCTTGAACGGCGCCAGCAGCTTGTTTTCACCGAATCGGCGAGAACGACCCGCCGCCAATATCACGCCGGCGACGGCTGATCGGGGAGCGCTCGACGCCGGGTCTGCCGGCCGCGATCCAATATATCGCGCCGTTGGATTCGTCTTGCCTTCCATGTCCGGGACCGAGACCAGGACCATAATGCCCAGACCTATTGGCGACCCTTGCCCTCGCGGGCCAGTTTGCGCACGCCTTTCAGGATTTTTTCAGGCGTGAATGGTGTCGAGGTCAGCCGAACCCCCGTCGCGTCATACACCGCGTTGGCGATCGCCGCCAGAATTCCGGACACCAGGCCTTCGCCTACCTCCTTGGTGCGATACGGCTTGCCCACGACATATTGCTCCGTAATCACGTCGGCGTCGTCGGATGCCGCCATCTCGTGAATGGTCGGCATGCGATAGTCGAGCCAGGTCGGATTCAGAGTGTAGCCGTTCTTGGTCAGCACTTCCTCAAGGAAAGCATGGCCGAGCGCCATGGACACCTGGCCATCGATCTGACCCTTCACCAGCGCCGGGTTGATCGGGAATCCGCAATCGTGAACAGTCAAAGCCTTGATCAGGCGCGCCTCCCCGCTCTCGATGTCGACTTCGACTTCCGCCACCTGACAGCTATAGGCGTAATTCTCGCTCCAGCGGCCCTTGGTGGTCGCAAGGCTGGGATGCGTCGGCTCATCGCGCATGGTCCGCCAGAAGCCTTCGCCGATAATGGTGTCGCCGCGACGGGTGGCGATGCTGTGGGCGATGATCTCGCGATACGTCATTCGCTGGCCGGGATCGTTGCGATTGAAGATGACGCGGTCCTTGATTCCCAGATGCTTGATATCGACATTAAATCGCAGGGCCGCCAGATCCAGCAGTTGCTGGCGCACGTTTCCGGCCGCCTGGCGCGCGGCATTGCCGGTGACATAGGTCATCCCGCTGATCCATGCGCCGATGTCTTGCGGCGTGGTATCCGTATCGGACGAGATGATCTTCACGTCGTCGATGTTGACGGCGAGTTCCTCCGCCACGATCTGGCTGATGACCGTTTCCGAACCCTGGCCGACATCGATGCCGCCCGTCAGCACGGTCGGCGTGCCGTCGTCATTCATCTTGACGATGACACCGGATCCATTGGGATAAATCAGCGAGCCGCCGAAATAACCGCTCACCCCCATGCCGATCCCGCGCCGGATCGTGCTCGCCGCCTTGCGGCCCTTTCCGTATTTGCCGAGAAAATCCGATTTTTCGGCGGCGACCTTGATGCAGTCGATCAGCCCTGCCTCGTGCACGTTATCGCCGTTGGGCAATTCCTCCCACGGCTTGCGAGCATTGCGCAAGCGGATCGTGACCGGATCGATTCCGAGATCTTCGGCGATCCTGTCGAGCTGCGATTCGATTGCGAAGCGGATTTGCGGACAGCCATGGCCGCGCTGCGGCGCGCGCACGGTGTAGTTGGTATAGACAGACAGCCCCTCGTATTTGAGATTGGGGATGCGATACGGAATCATCGTGAAGCCCCAGGCGAGGAAGATCACCACGACCCCGCTGCCACGATAGGCGCCGGAATTGTTGATGACCCGGATCTGCTGGGCGACGATGGTGCCGTCCTTCTTCACGCCGGTCTTGATCTCCATGGCCAGCGGCTGGCCGTGACGATAGGCCGCGAAAATATCCTCGCGCGTCGCGACAATCCGGACCGGACGACGCGTGATCATCGACAGCCGCGCCGCGCAATATTCGTGCGAGTAGAGATCGATCTTCCCGCCGAAGGTGCCGCCGACATAGGCCTTGTGAACGCGAACCGCCGAATAGGGCAGGTCGAGGGTCTTCGCCAGCTTCGCCCGCTTGATGAACGTGCCCATCGAAGAGGTCCACACGTTCAGCCGCTCGTTCTCCCAATGCGCGATGGTCGTGTGCGGCTCGAGATAGCCATGCGTGCGCAGATGGCTCTCGAACCGGTCCTCGCGCACATAATCCGATTCGGCAAAGCCGGCCTCGACATCCCCCCATCCGGTCGCCGTACGGCCGCCAATATTGGAGAACGGCACCTGCGCTTTCGGATGGGTCGGGTGGATCTGCGGCGCGTCGGGCTGGATCGCTTCGTCGGGATCGAAGACGGCGGGCAGGATCTCGTAGTCGACCTCGATCAGTTCCAGTGCCTGCCGGGCCGTCAGCTGATCGATTGCGGCGACGGCAGCGATTTCCTCGCCGACATGCACGACCCGCCCGCGCGCCAGCACTTCCTGATCCGGCGGGTAGCGCGGCGTTTCAACAAAACCGTGCTTGATCCCTTTGGTATCGTCGACCGTGATGACCGCCTTTACCCCGGGCAGGGCGCGGGCCTTCGACGTGTCGATGCGCAGGATTCGCGCATGCGGATGCGGACTGCGCAGGATGCGGCCGATCAGCGTGCCCGGCAGCTTGACATCCTGGCTGTACATGGCCCGGCCCGTCACCTTGTCGGGGCCGTCCTTGCGGCGAAAGCTCTTGCCGATATAGCTCAGTTCACCCATGGCGCGCCTCGCCTGATCATTTCGGTCGACCGCTATTGCATGACGGGCTTGACGCCCTGTCCGGCGGCCTGCTGCACCGCCGCGACGATGGCGTTGTAACCGGTGCAGCGGCACAGATTGCCTTCAAGCGCCTTCTTGATCTCCGGCAAGGACGGATTGGCATTCTTCTCCAGCAGCGCGGTCACCGACATCAGCATGCCGGGCGTGCAGAAACCGCACTGAACGGCACCCTGATCGAGAAACGCCTGCTGGACCACGCTCAACGTCTCACCCTGAGCGAGCCCTTCCACGGTGCGCACCTCCTTGCCGTGACATTCGAGCGCAAGCGTGATGCAGGCGAGCACAGGACGCCCCTCAAGCAAGACGGTGCAAACGCCGCAGACCCCCTGCTCGCAGCCGTCCTTGGTGCCGGTCAATCCGAGCTTTTCGCGCAGCACCTCCACCAACGTGTGCCGCGGCTTCACCGAAATCTCGTGCCGTTCGCCGTTGACACTGATCTCGATGATTTGCGAACCGACTTTCCGCTTCGATTGCGCATCAGGCACGGATTTGTTCTCCTAAGCTGTCGGAATTTCAACGCCCGCGGCGCGCGCGGCGCGCATCAGAACGCGCCGCAGGTAAACGCGGATATTGTCGACGATGTAGCTCTTGCTGAATCCATGATGCGGCAGCGGCTTCAGTTCTTCGACCGCGGCGGCGATGGCCGCCCCGATACCGGCCTCGTCGAGCGCCGCACCCACCAGTATCCGTTCGGCCGCCGCCGCGCGCACCGGCCGCTCGCGCACGGCCCCGATAACGATACGGGCATCGCTGCAGGTTCTGCGATCGGCGGCGAGGCGCAGAGTTACCGCCATGACAGCCATGGCGAATTCGAGGCCGCCGCGCCGTGCGGACTTATGATAACCCCAACCGATGTCCGCAGCCGGCGGCACAATGATTGCGCTGATGATCTCGCCCTCGCGCAGCGTCACCGGGTTGAGGCCGCTTCCCGTGAACAGATCCTCGACCGCGATCCGCCGCCCGCCATTCTCATCGACCGTCTCGATGTCAGCGCCGAGCGCGATCAGGGCCGGCGCCACGTCTGACATATAGACCGACCAGCAGACGTCCGGTTTGTTGAGCGGAAAAGGATAGCATACCGCCCCGCCGCGCTTGTAGCATGGCGCCACGAACTGATAGTCGTGCTGCTGATTGAGATAGAGGCAGCGCGTCTCCTGGCACAGGTTGCCGCCCAGCGTTCCCATCTGCCGGATCTGGTTGCTGGCCACGACGCGGGCGCTCTCGGCGAGAAGCGGCAGCTGTTTCCTGATCAACTCCGAGTCCGCGATTGTTGCCAGACGGGTCAATGCGTCGATGCGGATCGAGCCGTCCGCCTCGCACCTTGGCGGTTCCGGCGTTATGCCACTCAGGCCGATGACCGCAGCCGGTCGCACGACCTCGACGCGCATGTTTGGCAACAAATCTGTTCCGCCCGCCATTATGCGCGCGTCCGCCCCGTGCCGGCGCAACAGCATGACCGCCTCCGCCAGAGTGCCGGGCCGTTCGTATTCGAAATCGAATTGAATCATGCCGCCCCCGATCGCGCCAGGAGCCGGACGGGTGGTCGCACCGTCTTTCGCGGCAGCGACATTTTCCCTCCCAGTTGATCAAAAAACAGTTTGTATATCAAACTATATTCCAATGCGCAGGATGTCAATGCGGGTGGCATGTGCGTTCGCAACTTCCGCCGACTCAACGA
>WBUW01000092.1 GCA_008933495.1 Pseudorhodoplanes sp. | reverse complement strand
GATACCGCCGCAGCCAGGGCACCCCGTGCGCCTTCATCGCCGGCAGGGTCTCGGGCAGACCGCGCGCCTCAAGTGCGCGCACCTCGTCGACGGCGCCGGCGGCGAGCATGGCCTGGAAGCGGCAGGCAATCCGCCGTTTCAGTTCTTCGCGCTCGGGCTGCAGGAAAATCCGCGCGGCGTACTCGGGTCCCACCAGCGGCGGCATCCCCTCGCGCCGCCATTCTGCGATGGTGCGCCCCGTCCCCTCGAACACTTCCAGCGCCCGCAGGATACGGGAGCGGTCGCGCGGCATCAGGCGAGCGGCAGCCGTCGGATCGCGCCGCGCCAGCTCGGCATGCAGCGCCGCCACACCCTCGCGCTCCAGCCGCGCACGCCATCGCGCGCGAACCGACGGATCGATCGGCGGAATGGCGGCGAGCCCCGACAGCAGCGCCTTGAAATACAGTCCGGTCCCGCCGACAAAGATCGGCGTCGTCTCGCTTAAGGAAAGCGCGGCGAGCACGGCCGACACGTCGCGCAGCCAGGCGCCGACCGAGTAATTGCAGGCGGCATCGACATGGCCGTAGAGCCGGTGCGGCACGGCGGCTTCCTCGTCCGGCGTCGGGCGCGCGGTGATGATCCGCAAATCGCGATAGACCTGCATCGAGTCGGCATTGACGATCGCGCCGCCGATCCTTCGGGCCAGGGCCAGCGCGAGCGCGGACTTGCCGCTGGCAGTCGGCCCTGCAATAAGCACCGCGCGCGCGCCGGCCCCTGAACGCCCGTCCCTGTCTGCCATATGACCTACGTCGCCACGCTCATCTGCAACCCCGACGCTCCGGCGCTGACCGGCGCGCTCATCCGCCGCGTCCGCCGGGCGCTGTATGCCGCGCAGGACGTGCAATGGCTCGCCCCGGCAATCGCGGCCGACATCATATTCGCCCCCGGCGAAGACAGCGACCAGCGCGGCCTGAGCGACCTTCTGCGCGCCGCGCTCGCGGGCGAGCCTGTCGATGTCGTGGTGCAACGGCCGGCGCACCGGCGCAAGGCATTGTTTGTGGCCGATATGGATTCCACCGTGATCGGTCAGGAATGCATCGACGAACTGGCGGATTTCGTGGGGCTGCGGGAGCACGTCGCCGCCATCACCGAACGCGCCATGCGCGGGGAGATCGCCTTCGAGCCGGCGCTGCGCGAGCGCGTCGCCCTGCTCAAGGGGCTGCCGGCCTCCGTCATCGACACCGTGATTGCGGACCGGATTACGGTCACCGCCGGCGCCCGCACCCTCGTTGCGACCATGCGCGCCCATGGCGCGCAAACCTGCCTGGTATCGGGCGGATTTACGTTGTTCACCCAGCGCGTGGCGCAGATGGTCGGCTTCGACGAAAACCGGGGCAATACGCTGGCCGTCGACCCCGACGGCACGCTTACCGGAACGGTGGCGGAACCGATCCTCGGCCGCGAGGGCAAGCTTGCCACGCTGCTCGACATGGCCGCCCGGTTGGGTATCGGCCTGGAACGGACCATGTCGGCCGGCGATGGCGCCAACGACCTTGCGATGATCACCGCCTCCGGCCTCGGCGTCGCCTACCATGCCAAGCCGGCGCTGGCGGCCGCCGCCCATGCGCGCATCGACCACGGCGACTTGACCGCGCTGCTCTACGTCCAGGGCTATCGGCGGGAAGAATTCGTCGAAAGCTGAATCGCGTCCGTCACGGCCGGGCTTGTCGCCGCAAGCCGGGTCCGGGCGACTTGCGGGTATTCTAACGTTCGGACGTCGAGCGAACCCGACTTCCGGTGCCATCCGCGTCTTAAAGAGCCCTCAAAACGTGGATGCCCGGCACGAGGCCGGGCACGACGACGTAAAGGAATGCGCCAAATTGCGCAGACTTACTGCAAGCTCAACGCGACGAAGCGCTTCTCGCCGGCGGTGTTCGTCACCAGGAGCAGCGCGGTTTTGCGGCCTTCCTTCTTGAGCTTCTCGACCTTTTTCTGGAAGTCGTCGGCGCTGGCGACCGCTTCCTGCGCAATCTCCACGATCACGTCGCCGGCCGACAGCCGCTTGTCCGCCGCCGGCGAGCGCTGATCGATGCCGGTGATGACGACGCCGCCTTTTACCGCGTCGGAAATCTTGTAGCGCTTGCGCAGGTCCTCGTTGAAGGTGGAGAGCTCGAGGCCGAGCGACTTCTTGACCACCGTGTCCTTGTCCTGCGGGGTCGTCGTGCGCGCAGAGGCCGGCTGCGGCTTCTCCTCGTCGAGCAGGCGGCCGAGCTTGACGGTCTTTTTTTCTTCCTTGCCCTTGCGGACGACGACGACTTCCACGTCCTTGCCGACCGGCGTGTCGGCGACGATGCGCGGCAGGTCGCGCATTTCCTTGATGTCCTTGCCGTCGAATCTGACGATCACGTCGCCGGCCTCGATCCCGGCGGGCTTGGCCGGCCCCTTGTCGTCGACGCCGGCGATCAAGGCGCCGCGCGCCTGCTTGAGGCCGAGGCTGTCGGCGATCTCGTCGGTCACCTGCTGGATGCGGACACCGAGCCAACCGCGCCGCACCTCCTTGAACTCGCGCAACTGCTCGATCACGGCGACCACGGTCTTCGAGGGCACCGCAAACCCGATGCCGATCGATCCGCCGGACGGAGATATAATCGCTGTGTTCACGCCGACCACTTCGCCGTCGAGGTTGAACAGCGGCCCGCCGGAATTGCCGCGGTTAATGGCGGCATCGGTCTGGATATAGTTGTCGTAGGGCCCGGAATTGATATCGCGATTGCGCGCGGACACGATGCCCGCGGTCACCGATCCGCCGAGACTGAATGGATTGCCGATGGCGATCACCCATTCGCCGAGCCGGATTCTGTCGGAGTCACCGAACTTCACGGCCTTGAGCGGCTTGGTGGGGTTGACGCGCAAGACCGCGAGGTCGGTCTTCTGGTCACGGCCAACCACTTCCGCCTTCAGCCGCGAGCCGTCGTTGAACACGACGGTCACCTCGTCGGCTTCCGAAATCACGTGATTGTTGGTGACCACGATCCCCGACGGATCGATCACGAAACCCGACCCCAGCGAATTGACCCGGCGCGGATTGCGCTCACGGTTCTGCTCACCGCCGGGGCCGCGGCGGTTCTTGAAAAACTCCTCGAAAAACTCCTCGAACGGAGAACCGGGCGGAACCTGCGGGGCCGGACCGGAGGAACGCGCATCGACCGTTTGCGAGGTCGAGATATTGACCACCGCGTCGATGACGTTTTCCGCAACATCGGCGATCTTTTCCGGGCCGCGCGCGGCGGCCGGCCGAGCCAACAAGGGCGCCGCGATGATGGCGGCCACGATCGCGCAAGCGAGCGGGTAGCGCAAATTCATACGGGAATGAGGCAAGAAGCCGGTCATGGCTTATCGGTCTCCTGGCAGCGGGTTGTCGTCAGACTGCGCCGGTCACCAATGTGGCGCAAGAGTCGCGTTCACGGCGGAATGGGCCGTCCGATTGCGGCGGAATAGCGGCTCCGCCGCGCACTTTCGCTTGAAGCGGTGCCCCCGCGCTCAGCCGCGAATCAGCCAGATCAGCAGCATGCCCAAGGTGGCCGATCCCAGGCCTACGATCCGCAGCATCTGGTCGGGCGCCTGCATGACGCTTTCAAACGCTTTCTTGGCGAGATCGGGAAAGGCCGCGAGAACCAGTCCTTCCATGACAAAGACCAGCCCAAGCGCGACGACGAAATCGGTCATGGCCGGCCGGTCCTGTCTCGTTCCAGGGAAGCGCCGTTATCGCTGTGCAGGCGTTCCCTCCCGCGGCGGCGTACCCCGGCGCTTGCCGGTCGGGTCCGCAAAGAAGCGGAAAAAATCCGAGTCCGGCTTGAGCACCATGCGCGTATCGCTATGCCGCAGACCGGCCCTGTAGGCCTGCATCGAACGGTAGAACGCGAAGAAGTCGACGTCGCGGCTGAAGGCCTCGGCGAAAATCCGGTTGCGTTCGGCGTCGCCCTCGCCGCGGATTTGCTCGGCGCGCGAAGTGGTCTCGGCGACCAGCACGGTAACTTCGCGATCGGCGCGCGAGCGGATTTCCTGCGCCCGCTGAGCACCCAGCGCACGGAACTCGGCCGCCTCGCGCTGACGCTCGGTTTGCATGCGCTGGTAGACGGCCTGGCTGTTCTGCTCGGGCAGATCGGCCCGGCGGATGCGGACGTCGACCACCTGGATGCCGTAGGCGTTGGCGTCGCGGTCGAGTTGCTCGCGGATGCGGCTCATGAGGGCCGCACGCTCGTCGCGCACGACCGCCTGGAAGGTCGCCTCACCCAGAACGCGACGCAGGCCGGCATTCAGGAGGGTGCCGAGCTGCGAATTGGCGCCGGCGATCGAGCCGAGCCGCTGATAATAGAGCAGTGCATTGGTGATCCGGTAGCGCGCGAAGGCATCGACGACGAGGCGCTTCTGGTCGGAGGCGATCACTTCCTGCGCCGGGTTTTCCAGGTCGAGGATGCGCTTGTCGATAAAGACGACGTTGTCGACGAACGGCACCTTGTAGGCAAGGCCGGGTTCGGAAATCACACGGACAGGTTGCCCGAACCGCAGCACCAGGGCCTGGTTGATCTGGTTGACGCTGAAGAGCGCACTATAGGCAGTGGCGGCCGCCGCCAGCAACAGCACCAAAAGGACACCGCCGACGAATCCCAGTCTCATTGGTTGCCTCCCGCGCGCGTTTGCGGCTGCTGAGCCGCCGGCCGGCTCAGTTCATTGAGCGGCAGATACGGCACCACGCCGGACGTGCCGCCGACGCCGGGGTCGAGGATGATCTTGTCGGTTCCGCCGAACAGGCGCTCCATCGTTTCCAGATAGATGCGCTGGCGCGTGACTTCCGGCGCCTTGCGGTATTCGTCATAGATTTTCAGAAAGCGCGCGGTCTGGCCCTTGGCCTCGGCGACCGTCTGCTCGCGATAGGCCTCGGCGGCTTGCGTGATCTGCGCCGCGCGCCCGCGCGCCTCCGGCAGCACGCGATTGGCATAGGTCTGCGCTTCGTTCTGCGCGCGCTCGAGGTCGGCGCGCGCCGCCTGCACGTCGCGGAAGGCGTCGATGACCTGTTGCGGGGGGTCGACCTTCTGCATCTGGACCTGCTCGATCAGGACGCCGGCGCCGTACTCGTCCAGCGTCTTCTGCATCAGGTCGTGAACCGCGGTCTCGATCACCTGGCGCGCGCCGGTCAGGATCGGCTGGATCTGGGAGCGGCCGATGACTTCGCGCATCGCGCTCTCGGCGACCGCCTTCACGGTGCCTTCCGGGGCCTGGATGTTGAACAGGAAATCCCCGAGCCCGTTCGGCTTGACCTTCCAGAGGACCGAGAAGTCGACGTCGACGATGTTCTCGTCGCCGGTGAGCATCAGGCTTTCTTCGGGGACGTCGCGCACGGTGGGACCGCGGCGGCTGTCGTCAACCGTGCGCATGCCGATATCGGTCTTGATCACGCGCAGCGCCTGCGCCGTCCGCACGGTTTCGATCGGATAAGGCAGGTGGTAATTGAGGCCGGGCTCGGCGGTGCGCACGAATTTCCCGAAGCGCAGCACGGCGCCGAGCTCCTGGGATTCGACGCGGAAAAATCCGGAGAAGAACCACAAGCCGATCGCCGCCAGCGCCAGCAGAATGAACCCCTTCCCGCCCATGCTGCCGCCGGGCAGGATGTTCTTGATCTTGTCCTGGCTCCGGCGCAGCAGATCCTCAAGGTCGGGCGGCGTCGGCCCGGACGATTGCGGGCCAGACCCCCAGGGACCCTTGGGTCCCGAGCCCCACGGGCCTCCGCCCTGATTGCTCCACGGCATGCAATTCTCCTTGGACGCCGGACCGCGCGGGCCGGCCGGTTCTGGCGGGGGTTATAGGGAAGCTTTCCGCCGCTTACAACGCGCGTTCATGCCGCGCCCTGACGGATATAGGTCAGGAAAGTGAAGGCACAATCGTCCTGTGGGCCTTTCGGGTGCTCCCGCCGCTCGACTTCCCGCCATTGCGCCGGATCGATCTCCGGGAAATGGGTATCGCCGGCCGGGCGCGCATGGACAATGGTCAAGACCAGCCGGTCCGCAGCGGCCATCATTTGCGCGAAAATGTCCGTGCCGCCGATGATCGCAATGGCGTCCGCGCCCCGCCGCAGGGCATCGCCGCGGGCCACGGCAAGCGCGGTGCTCAGGCTCGGCGCCACCACAATGTCGGCGGCGGCAAAATCCGGGTCGCGGGTGACGACGATATTGGTCCGCCCCTTGAGCGCCTTGCCGATCGACTGGAATGTCCGCCGCCCCATGATCAGAGGCTTGTTCATGGTGACGGCCATGAAATATTGCAGGTCGGACTTCAGCCGCCACGGCAGCCCGCCGTCGCGGCCGATGACCCCGTTTTCGGCGACCGCAGCAACGAGGACGATGTCGATTTTTCGGAGCGTGCCCGGCTCGATACCGCTCACACCGCAACCTCGGCCTTGATGTGCGGATGCGGATCGTATCCCTCGAGCGTGAAGTCCTCATAGGTGAAGGCAAACAGATCGCACACCTGCGGACTGATGGTCATCAATGGCAGCTTGCGGGGCGCGCGCGACAATTGCAGACGCGCCTGCTCGATATGGTTGAGATAGAGGTGCGCGTCACCGAACGTATGAATGAACTCGCCGGGCCGCAGGCCGGCCACTTGCGCCACCATCATGGTGAGCAGCGCATAGGAGGCGATGTTGAAGGGCACACCGAGAAAGATGTCCGCCGAACGCTGATAAAGCTGGCAGGACAACTTGCCGCGCGCCGCATAGAACTGAAACAGGCAATGACAGGGCGGCAGCGCCATCCGGTCGACGTCGGCGGGATTCCAGGCGCTGACGATGAGGCGTCGGGAATCCGGATTGCGGCGGATCACGTCGACGACGTTGGCGATCTGGTCGATGGTCCGGCCGTCCGGCGTGGGCCAGGATCGCCACTGGTGACCATAGACCGGTCCGAGGTCGCCCTTTTCGTCGGCCCATTCGTCCCAGATGCGCACGCCATGATCCTGCAGGTATCTGACATTCGTGTCGCCGCGCAGGAACCAGAGCAATTCATAGATGATCGACTTCAGATGCAGCTTCTTCGTCGTCAACAGCGGAAATCCGTCGGCCAGATTGAAGCGCATCTGATAGCCGAAGACCGACAGGGTGCCCGTGCCGGTACGGTCGTGCTTCTCCGCGCCGTCGGCGAGAACGTGCTCCATCAGTTCGAGATATTGGCGCATCGGTGACAGGGCCCGTGCCGGCGGCGACTCAAGGGCCGGCGTTCCTGAGATTATCCCGCGCGCGGCTGCCGGAAAACGACCTCGGCAGCGCGGTGGATTATTTACCGAGAACAGCCGGCCGGTTCCGCTCACCCATGGCGGTATAGCCGTGCCCGACCGCCCAGGCGCGGCACCTGCCGGGCGCGGCCGGCGCGAGGAAGCCGGCATGGATTTCGGCCTGGCGTGCGTGCGCGCCAGGCCGAAAATGCAACGGCGAGCGCGGCAGCCAGCAGCCAACGGAACCGGCCGGACATGCCTCGCCTCCGCCCGTAAGCCAGCCTCTGCTATTGCGTCACAAGGAGCGAGCGTCGGATCACAATCGACCGCACCCGCGACATCCCTCCCGGCCGGGCGGCAACCGCCTCGCGCGGTTCAGACATAACCGCTCAAGCCGACAAGTCCCGCCGCCCCGAGAAGCCACAACGGATTGATTCGGGTGAAATAGGCCGCGGCTGCGGTTGCTGCGGTGAGCGCAACCGCGACTGCGCTCTGTCCCGCCGCCTGCGCCAGGATGAGCGCGCTGGCTGCGACGAGTCCGATCGAAACCGGCACCAGCCCGCCCTGTATTGCCCGGCGCCAGCGCGCTTCCCGGAACCGTTCCCAGGCGCGCCCGACGCAATAGGCCAGCACGCAGGTCGGCCCGCACATGGCCGCCGTCGCAACGGCCGCGCCGGCCAGACCGGCCGCCTGATAGCCGATCAGCGTCACGATGATCACGTTGGGCCCGGGGGTCAGTTGCGCGATGGCGAACAAATCGGCGAACTGACGGTCGGTCATCCATTGCTGCAGTTCGACCGCCAGCCGGTGCATTTCGGGCACCGCGGCATTGGCGCCCCCGATCGCAAAAAGCGACAGGATCGCGAACTGAACCGCAAGAGACCAGAGCGGGTCGCTCTCATCCTTCACGCACCGGCCCCCGCATCGAAAGCCAGGCCAGCACCACACTGACCGGCGCCATCACCGCGATGACCCAAGGCAGCGGCCATCGCAGCACGCCGATCGCAAGAAAGACCGCCACCGCGATCCAGGGGCCGGTCCCGAGCCCCTTTTGCACCAGCGGTTTTGCCATCTTGGCGACCGTCGCGATAATCAGGCCGGCCGCGCCGGCGGCGACACCGGCAAGAACGCGCTGCAGCCACAGGAGTTCGCCAAACCGGGCGTACAAAATCCCCAACACCGTGACGATCGCGACCGGCGGCCCGACCAGACCGGAGAACGCGACGAGCGCGCCCGGCACGCCGCGCATGCGCGCGCCGAATACCACCGACAGGTTGACGACGTTCGGCCCGGGAAGAAAGTGCGCCAGCGCGAAGGCGTCATTGAATTCCTCGGCGGTCATCCATTGGCGCTCCTCGACGATGATATGGCGCGCCCAAGGCAGCACTCCGCCAAAGCCGGCGAGGGCAACTTTCGAAAAGGCGAGAAACAGCGCCACCAGGCCGGGGCGGTTGGCGGTTGACGGATTGCCGGGAAGAATAACCATGGCGCAGCCTTAGAACATGATCCCGAAAAGTGTGAAGCGGTTTTCGGAAAAGATCATGCTCAAACAACAAGCTAAAGCGGGATGACGATTCGAAGAAAAGTCACCCCGCTTTAGCGCGGCCAACAGACCAGCCGCAAATGCCGGGCTTTTTTCACACGACCGAAACCCCTATATTCAGCCTGCCGGCGCAAGCCGGCTATGGCGATAAACGGGCGTCGTAATAAACCTTTCGGACCCGGGGGCAGTACCCGGCGCC
>WBUW01000091.1 GCA_008933495.1 Pseudorhodoplanes sp. | reverse complement strand
ATGTTATCGAAACCGGCCGGATCGTTTTCTCCGGCACCGGACAAGCGCTGCTCGACGATGCGCGGGTGCGCGAAGCCTATCTTGGCGTTTGAGGCGCAAGAGCATAATCCGCTCGGATTGAATCGGACCGCGCACGCGATCTATTGTTTTTCGCGCGATCTTGCACCGAACCGGTTCCCACGTCCGCGGATCGCGCTCTATCGCGGGGCTTGCGCGGCCGATGAACGTGCTTCGAATTCCCGCAATATTTCGATCATGATCTGACGGTTGGCCGGCCCGAACAATTCGGCGAGTTTGGCTTCGTGCTGTGCGGCCAGCATCTTGGCCTGCTTGAGGAGCTTCTGACCCTCACGCGTGAGGTGCACCGCATGGGACCGGCGGTCGCGGTCGGAGGGTAGCCGCAGCGTCAGTCCCCGTCGGTCCAGCCT
This sequence comes from Pseudorhodoplanes sp., assembly GCA_008933495.1. GTDB lineage: Bacteria > Pseudomonadota > Alphaproteobacteria > Rhizobiales > Xanthobacteraceae > Pseudorhodoplanes. The sequence goes on along the minus strand of WBUW01000091.1, from coordinate 8,569 downwards.
GTCGAGCATGCGCACGAGCCGCGCACGCTCGATGGCCAGAATGTCGGAAATATCCGATTGTGACAGGCCGGGATTGGCGCCGATAACGACCAGCACCGAATATTGGGCCGGCCGGATGTCGACCGGCGCCAGCGTGCGGATAAAGTCCTGAAACACCCAGACCTGCGCGCGCCGCATGAAATAGCCGAGGTGCCCGTTCAGCACGCCGCGATCGGGTCGCGCGCCGCGCATTTTGGGATTTGCCAATCGCGAACGCGATTTCGATGGGCTGGCGGCTTTTGCTGAAAATTTGCGGTCGGACACGAACGTTTCCTGGTCGGGCCGGCATCTGGCGCCGGCAGTGGCGCGGCCAAAGGCACGCCTCCAAGCGTGCGTCTTGGCAATGAGCTTAGCGCTGTAGATTATTGTTGACTACATCAATTGTCATAGACAACAATATTTTGAGAAACCGGACTGATTGCGGCCGGTTGGACCGCGCGGCCGACTTTCGGTCGCGATCTGTCCGATCAGGCATTGCAACTTGTTCCGAAGAATAAGAAAAATAGCTTTCAAGCGGCGTTCGGCCGCGACCGGGATCAGGGAGGATTCCATATGACCAAGACGACAAGGACGGATTTGGCCCGGAAGGGCTCGCGCGTCACGCGGCGTGCCTTTACAGCCGGCGCTGGCGCAACCGCGCTTCTCGCGGGTACCGCGCCTTTCAGCATCATCCAGGCGCAGGGTGCTGCGTTGAAGGTCGGCGTGCTCTTGCCGCGATCGGGCGCCCAGGCCGGCATCGGTCAGGATTGCCAGCGCGGCGTTCAGGTCGCCGCCAGCATTCTCAAGGACCTCGGTCTACCCAACCTGCAGATCATGAACGCCGACACCGAGACCAACGTCGAGGTGGCGCGCTCGCAGGCCGAAAAGCTGATTAACGAAGGCGCGCAGCTTCTGGTCGGCGCCTTCGATTCGGGTCAGTCAACCGCGATCGCGCAGGTTGCGGAACAGAAAGGAATTCCGTACGTCATCAATATTGCCGCCGCCCCCCCGATCACCGAGCAGGGTTACAAGTTCGTTTTCCGCAACTTCCCGGTTGCCGGCACGATCCTGGCGGACGCCTTCGCAAACCAGAAAGAGATCTTTGCCGCCACCGGGTCGGCGCCGAAATCGGTCGCCTTCCTGCACGTGAACGACACGTTCGGCACCGCGATGAAAAACGGTATCGGCGCGGTGATGCCGAAGTTCGACATGCCCTACAAGATCGCGGAAACGATCTCCTATGATCCGACGGCGCGCGACCTTTCGGTCGAAGTTGCCAAGGCCAAGGCGACCGGTGCGGATGCGCTGCTCGTGGTCAGCCGCCTGAACGACGCGATCCTGCTGACCCGCGAACTCATCAAGCAGCGCTGGTCGCCGATGGCGATCCTGAGCATGGGACCGGGTTGGTACGAAGACCAGTATCTGAAGACGCTGGGCAAGCTCAGCGACGGCCCGCTCAGCTTCGTGCCGTGGTACGATCCGAACAAGAAACTGAGCAGGCAGCTCGAGGCGGCGGTCGCCAAGGCGTTCCCAGGCATCAACGTCAATACCAACCACGTCTATACGTTCGAGGCGCTGCTGGTGGCGGCCGACGCCTACAAGCGGGCCGGTTCGACCAACCCGACAGCGCTCGCCGATGCGATCCGCAAGACCGATATTAAGGACAATGTCTCGACCGGCCCCGGCATCCGTTTCAACGAGAAGGGGCAGAACGACAAGCTGAAGAATTCGGCGATCCAGAACCGGGGTGGCAAGCTTGTCACCGTTGCGCCGAAAGCGGCGTCGAACGCCAAAGTCGAATGGCCGATGAAGCCATACGACAAGCGCGCCTGATATTGATGACAGCGAAAGCGCATGCTCCGGCCGCGGTTTGCGGCCGGAGCATGTAATGACAGGACCGCTCCGTGCCTGCGGAAATCTACCTGAATGTTGCCGTCAGCGGCATCCTGACCGGTCTCGTTTACGGACTGATGGCGCTCGGCCTGTCGGTCATTTTCGGGGTCATCCGCATCGTCAATTTTGCGCACGGTGAAATGATGACGATCGGAATGTATATCGCGATCGCCATATTCTCCGCCTTCAAGCTCGATCCGCTGGTGATGATGGTCCCGATTGCGGCGGTGCTGTTCGTATTCGGGTACGCGCTGCAGGCGAGCCTCATCAATCCGTTCATCAATCGCCCGGAGCACAGCCAGTTCATACTGCTGGTCGCGGTCGCGCTGGTCATGGTGAACGGACTTCTGATCCTGTTCGGCCCTGATGCGAAGAACGTCCAGACTACCTATGCTTTCGACAGTTTTCTGATCGGTCCGCTCATCGTCGACGCAACGAAGGTTTATGCGGGAGGCGCGGCGGTACTGGTGTCGGCGGCGCTCTTTGCTTTCTTCCGCTTCAGCCATCTTGGTCAGGCGATTCGCGCCTGCGCCGACAATTATGTCGGTGCGCTGGTGGTCGGCCTCGATGTCAGGCGGCTCTATGCCCTGACCTTCGGCATTGGCGCGGCCTGCGTCGGCGCCGCCGGCGCCATGCTGGTGCTGATCATCGACGTGACGCCCGCCCTTGGGCCGGCTTACACGCTGCTCGCTTTCATCATTGTCATTACGGGCGGTCTTGGCTCGATGCCGGGAGCGCTTCTCGGGGGCATCCTCATCGGTTTCACCGAAGCGATGGCGGGTCTTCTGTTCAGCCCCTCGGCCAAGAGCATGTTCGCCTTCGGTCTGCTCGTGCTCGTGCTTCTGTTTCGCCCGCAGGGCATCATGGGCAAGAGGGCGATATGATCGGACAAATGTTCGAGGGCGTCCCGGCGCGCGCGCTGGCGTGCGGTGCCCTGCTGCTGGCGGCGCTGCTGGCCGCTCCGTACGTGGTGAATGATTATCTCCTGACGGTTCTGATCATCATTCTCTATTATGCCTATACCGGGCAGGCTTGGAACATCATGATGGGCTTCGCGGGCCAGTTGTCGCTCGGGCACGCGCTTTATGTCGGGCTCGGCGCCTATACGGCCGCCGCCTTTTATGTCCATTTCGGCATCTCGCCCTGGATCGGAATCCTCGCTGCCATTCCAATCGCGATTGCCGGCGGAGCGATTATCGGCTTTCTCGCCTTCCGCTTCCGTGTCGGCGGCGTTTATTTCGCGATTCTGACGATCGCTTTCGCCGAATTTGCGCGGGTTGGCTTTGATCACTTCAACTGGGTTGGCGGTTCGAGTGGATTCTTCCTTCCGGTCGCCAATTACGCCGTCAGCGATCTGTGGAACCTGCGCGGCAAACCGATGATGTTCTATTACCTGATCCTGGCGATGACCGTTCTTGCGTTCGTCATTTGCCGCCTGCTGCTGACGAGCCGGATCGGCTATTTCTGGCTTGCCATCCGCGAGGACGAGGAAGCCGCGCGCGCCATCGGCATCGATACGTTCCGCTACAAGATGTACGCGGTGATATTGTCGGCCGGCATGACGTCGCTGGCCGGAATCTTTTTCGCATTTTTCTACAACAATCTGTTTCCCGAACAGGTATTTCATATCTCCCGCTCGATCGAATTGATCCTGGCGCCGATCATCGGTGGGGTCGGCACGCTGTTTGGTCCGATTCTCGGCGCGTTCCTGCTGACCGGGTTATCCGAAACCATGCACGCAATCCTGTATGGGTTCGGGATCGACATCCCCGGCGTCAAACAGGTGTTCTATGGCCTGTGTCTTCTGTTCGTTGTGATCGTTCTGCCGCATGGCGTCTGGCCGTGGGTCGCGCGCGTGCTTGGAATTAAGGAGCGCCGCTCATGAGCGCGCTTCTGTCCGTACAGAACGTCACCAAGCGTTTTCGGGGCCTGCTCGCCGTTGACAATGTCAGTCTCGACGTCGCCGAAGGCGAGATATTTGCCGTCATCGGCCCCAACGGAGCGGGCAAGACGACACTGTTCAATGTTATCGCCGGCGTCTACCGGCCGGATCAGGGCCAGGTTGCGTTTGCCGGACACAGGCTCGACGGCAAGACACCGGATCAGGTCTGCCGCGCCGGCGTCGGCCGGACCTTTCAGATCGTTCGGCCATTTCCGGCCCTGTCGGTCGAAGACAATGTGGTCGTCGGTGCGCTGCTCCGCCATCGCGGGCTGCGCGATGCGCGCGAATGGGCACATAAAATTCTGCGTCGCCTCGATCTCTTCGACAAGCGTCATCAGCCAGCCTCGGAATTGACGCTTCCTGACCGCAAGCGGCTCGAAGTGGCCCGGGCGATCGCGACCGAGCCGAAACTGCTGCTGCTCGACGAGGTCATGGCCGGGCTGCGCCCGACAGAGACCGACCGCATGGTCGCCGCGCTCCGGCGCCTGAACCAGGAGCACGGCGTTACCATCCTGCTGATCGAGCATGTCATGCGTGCGGTGATGGCGCTCGCCTCCCGCGTCATGGTGTTGCATCACGGGGCGGCCATCGCACAGGGTCGGCCTGACGAGGTCGTCCGCGATCCGGCCGTTGTGCAGTCCTATCTCGGTGCGGAGGCCGTCGGCTGATGCTGAAGGTCTCCGGACTCGATGTCTTCTACGGCGATGCACAGGCGCTCGACAATGTATCGCTCGAAGTGACCGAGGGCTCGATCGTCGCCATTGTCGGAGCCAACGGGGCCGGAAAGACCTCGCTTATTCGTACCATAGCCGGGATAAACCGGCCGGCCCGCGGACAGATTCAATTTCGCGGTCGCGATATCGCGGGTGCGCCGAGTCACAAGGTTTGTGATCTTGGGATCGGGCAGGTGGCGGAAGGCCGGCAGGTGTTCCCCTCGCTCTCGGTGTCGGAGAATCTCGACATGGGCGCGATGCTGCCGCGCGCGCGGGCAAAGCGCGAGCGCAACCGGGAGCGGGTGCTCGACCTTTTCCCGCACCTGCGCGAGCGTCTGTCGCAGCCTGCCGGAACCCTGTCGGGTGGCGAACAGCAGATGCTGGCGATCGGCCGCTGCCTGATGGGTGCGCCGGAACTCGTGATGTTTGACGAGCCCTCGCTCGGGCTTGCACCGACCATCGTGCAGCAGGTGCTCGCCACCATACGCGACCTCAACCGCGAAGGACTGACCTGTGTGCTGGTCGAACAGAATGTCGCGGTTTCGCTGCGCCTCGCCGGGCGTGCCTATGTGCTGGAAAACGGGCGCATCACCCTGTCGGGTACGGGGCCCGAACTGCTTGCCGACGACCGCGTGCGGCAGGCCTATCTCGGCATGTAGGGCGCCCCTGTCGCCGCATCACGGCGTCGAGGGCGGCAACGCGCAGAGCAAGCGGGGAATTGGGAAAAACGCGCCGCAACATTTCCAGCGCCTCCGTGCCGGACGATGGGCTGGCCGTCACGACGGCCGCGGCCATCGCGCGCGCCAGTTCGGCTTCCGGTCGCCCTGTTGCGCCGGATGGAACCAGCGTCACATCGCCATATGGTTCCGGCTCGACGACGACCGCAACCGTGCTGCGGGCAACCATGCTGCGGGAATGGGGTGCGCTCATGGCCTTGGCTCCGAAATCCGCAATCGCTTGCTGAGAACGCACGAGATGCTGTTGTGTTCCGCACAGGGTCGGCGGCTATGCGGAGAGGTTTTCGCAGCTTCCGATGCTTGCGTTCGTGAGAGCGCTCGCAAAGACGCGTATTCCATTCTTCAATCCCTGCCTAGACGAGTTTGCCCAGAAGGCTGCCCAGGCGCGCGATCTCCTCGCGCGAGAGCCTGGCCCCGAGATGGCGCTGAATCGCTTCCGCATAGAACGGCCACAGCCTTTTTTGCAGGCGACGGCCTTCGCCGGAGATTTCGATGAACTGGCCGCGCCCGTCGATCGGACAAACCTGACGGATGGCGAGCCCGGCTTTCACCAGCCGGTCGACCAGCCGGGAGGTGCTGTATTGCGGCAGCAGCATCGCCCGCTCGAGATCGACAGGCCGCATGCGCCCGCCCGGTGCACGCGACAATTCCAGGAGGGCGTCGTACCAGGCCAGCGACGGGCATCCGGCGGCCTTCAGCTCAGCCTCCACGTCCGCGAGCAGCTTCTGCTCGACGCGCACCAGATTGACCCACGCCCTGACGGTCGTTTCCGGACAGGTCTTCATGGTGCCTGCTTAGGCGATTCATGCAACTGCATCAAGCTTGACACATGAATGCAATCGCATCTATAAGAATGCAACTGCATGAAAGCGGACAGCCCGCCTTTCATCGGCAGCATCATTGGGGACGCTCATGAAGCTTTATTATTCGCCCGGCGCCTGCTCGCTTTCGCCGCATATCGTCCTGCGCGAGGCTGGACTGCCGTTCGATCTGGAACGGGTCGACAACAAGGCCAAGAAGACCGAGAGCGGTGCCGACTTCTGGAGCATCAATCCGAAGGGCCTGGTGCCCACGCTGCGGCTCGACGACGGCCAGATTCTCACCGAAGGTCCGGCCATCGTCCAATATATCGCCGACCGCAGGCCGGAGGCGGGCCTGATACCGGCGCCCGGAACGATGGAGCGCTATCGGGTGCTCGAATGGCTCAATTTCGTGACGGCGGAGGTTCACAAACAGTTCACGCCGCTGTTCAGGCCGGACACCCCGGAAGAGTACAAGACGATCGCCAAGAACAACCTTCTCCGGGCGTTCGATCTGCTCGACAAGCACTTGGCGGGCAAGCAGTATTTGCTCGGCGACGGCTTCAGCGTCGCGGACGCTTATCTGTTTGTCGTGCTGAACTGGACGCGCTTGCACAAGATCGATCTGGCGCAATGGCCCAATGTGAAGGTTTTTCGGGAGCGGGTTGCGGCGCGCCCGATGGTCCATGAGGCCATGAAGGCCGAAGGGCTGATCAAGCCGGCGGCGTGAGCGGTGCCAAATGCAAAACGAGGCGGCGATCAGCCGCCGCGTTCGCGATTTCCACGATTACGATATACGCTGCGCCGTTCACGCGCGGTCAGGCCTTCGGCTTCCCGATCGAGATCGTCAGCGTGCCCACGCCCTCGATCTCACACTCGACCTTGTCGCCCGGCACAAGCGCGCCGACACCAGCCGGCGTCCCGGTCATGATGATGTCGCCGGCGGCAAGTTCGACCATTTCCGACAATTTCCAGATCGTCTCGGGGACGTTCCAGATCATCTGGCTCAGGTCGCCGTCCTGCTTGACGACGCCGTTGACCCTCAAGGCGATGTGCCCCTTGGTCGGGTGACCGATTTCAGAGGCCGGCACGAGCGGCCCGCAGGGCGCGGATGCGTCGAAGGCCTTGCCGATTTCCCACGGCCGCTTGACCTCGCGCGAGGCGACCTGCAGGTCGCGGCGCGTCAGGTCGATGCCGACGCCATAGCCCCAGATGCAGTCGTTGGCCTGTTCCGGCTTGATATTGCTGCCGCCGGATTTCAGCGCCACGACCATTTCGACTTCGTGATGCATGTCCTTGGTCAGCGGCGGATAGGGGACGACGCTGCCGTCGTGAACAATCGCATCGGCCGGTTTTGCGAAGAAGAACGGTGGCGCACGTTCGTCCTGCCCCATCTCGCGGATGTGCTCGATGTAATTGCGTCCAACACACCAGATGCGGCGCACGGGAAAGAGCTTGTCGCTGCCCTTGACCTTGATGGCGGCTTGCGGCGGCGGCGCGATCACGTACTGGCTGGCATCGGCACTCATGGGCGGTCCAATTTGGGGACGCTCCGATTATTGGGGAGCAGAATTCGCGGGTCGCGGCTTTCGCATAGCATACCGCGCCATGGGATCAAATCACCGGCCGCGGGTTGCTCAGGCCGATGCCGCGGCAGCGATCTTCTGCTCCGGCGCATCGTCCTTGAGCTGGAGGCGATAGAGGGAGGCATACCGGCCACCCTTTCGGAGCAACTCGTCGTGACGGCCGGATTCCGAAACCCGGCCGCCCTCGATCACGAGGATGCGGTCGGCGTGCGCCACGGTGTGCAGGCGGTGGGCGATCACGATCGTCGTGCGTCCTTGCGTGAGATGAGCGATGGCATCCTGGACCTGGCGTTCGGACTCGGAGTCGAGCGCCGCCGTCGCCTCGTCGAGCAGGATCAGACGGGCATCCTTGATCAGCGCGCGCGCAACCGCGATGCGCTGGCGCTGCCCGCCGGAAAGCTGCAGGCCGTGTTCGCCGACCGGCGCGTCGTACCCGGCCGGAAATGACATGATGAAATCGTGCGCATTAGCCGCGCGCGCAGCATCGATGATTTCGCTTTCGCTCGCGCCGGGTTTCCCGAACGCGATGTTGTCGCGGATCGTCCCGCGAAACAGGAAGACATCCTGTCCGACATAGCCGATCTGCTGGCGGAGCGAGTGGCGGGCGACCTCTGCGATATTCTGGCTGTCGATGGAAATCGTTCCCGATTGCACCTCGTAAAGTCGCAGAATGAGGTTGAAGATCGTCGATTTTCCGCCGCCCGACGTGCCGACCAGGGCCGTTGTCTGGCCGGGCTCCGCCACGAACGACATATGGCGCAGGACCGGTTCGCCCGGCCGGTAGCCGAACTCGACCTTCGAAAACTCGACGCGGCCTTGTTGCACGCGCAGAGGCGGACGATTGTCGTCCTCCGGTTCGCTTGCGGGCGCATCGATGATG
>WBUW01000090.1 GCA_008933495.1 Pseudorhodoplanes sp. | reverse complement strand
CCGAACTGCTCGGTCAGCTTGCCGCGGATGACCTCGTCGAACTGGGTCCTCAGCCGCGGCCTGATCTGTGTCTCAGCCATCGATCTCGACTCCCGAACGCTTGGCCACGCGTACCTTGCGCCCGTCATTCATGGTCTTGAAGCCGACGCGGGTCGGCTTGCCGGTCTTGGGATCCACCAGCGCGATATTCGACAGGTGGATCGGCGATTCCTTGGAAATGATTCCGCCCTCGCGCTGCGGGGTCTGCTTCTGGTGGCGCTTGACCATGTTGATGCCGCGCACCAGCGCGCGGCCCTCATCGGGGCGCACCGCGATCACCTCGCCCTTGCGGCCCCTGTCGCGGCCGGTAATGACGACGACATTGTCGCCCTTGCGGATTTTCGCAGCCATCACAGCACCTCCGGCGCGAGCGAGATGATCTTCATATGGTTCTTGGCGCGCAGTTCGCGCGGCACCGGACCGAAAATGCGGGTGCCGACCGGCTCCTGCTGGGCGTTGATCAGCACCGCGGCGTTGCGGTCGAAACGGATGACCGAGCCGTCCGGCCGCTTGATGTCCTTGGACACCCGCACCACGACCGCCTTCATCACGTCGCCCTTCTTCACGCGGCCGCGCGGGATCGCCTCCTTCACCGACACGACGATGACGTCGCCGATGGTGGCGTATTTGCGCTTGGAGCCGCCGAGCACCTTGATGCACATGACGCGGCGCGCGCCGGAATTGTCGGCGACGTCCAAGTTGGTCTGCATCTGGATCATGCGGCTAACCCTCGTTTTCCATCACGGGCGCGCGACCGGCGCGCTCACAGAATCTTCTTTTTCTTCTCGCCCTGGACGACTTTCCAGCGCTTGAGCTTGGAGATCGGGCGGTGCTCCTCGATCCACACCGTATCGCCGACCGAGAACTCGTTGCTCTCGTCGTGGGCGTGGAACTTCGACGTGCGCCGCACAGTCTTCTTCAGCACCGGATGCGTGAAGCGCCGCTCGACGCTGACCACGACCGTCTTGTTCTGCTTGTCGCTCACCACGACGCCCTGCAAAGTACGCTTCGGCATCAGATCATCCTCACTTCGACTTCGCTCTGGACTTCGCGGCCGGCGCCTTCGCCTTGGCGCGTTTGCCGGTCCTGCTCTCGCTCTTGGGCCTGCTATTGGCCTTCGCCTTGGCCTGCGCCTTGGCTTCCGGCGCGCGCTTGAGCGAACGCCTGCTCAAGCCCTCGGGCGCCGGCCGGACAACGACTTTCGGCTCGCTGCCGGTGCGCTTCTGGTTGGCGACCGTCTTGAGCAGCGCGATGGTGCGGCGCACCTGGCGCACGCGCGAGGTGTTTTCGAGCTGGCCGGTCGCGCGCTGGAAGCGCAGGTTGAACTGCTCCTTCTTGAGCTTGAGCACTTCGTCGTCGATCTGGTCGACCGTCATGGTCCGGGCATCGGCGGCTTTCATGATCGTCACTCCGCGATGCGTTCAATGAAACGGGTCTTGACCGGCAGCTTGGCGGCCGCGAGCGCCAGCGCCTCCTTGGCGAGCGCGAGCGGAATGCCGTCGACCTCGAACAGGACGCGGCCCGGCTTGACGCGGCACACCCAGTATTCCGGCGTGCCCTTGCCCTTGCCCATGCGCACTTCGATCGGCTTCTTCGACACCGGCACGTCCGGGAAAACGCGGATCCAGACGCGGCCGGCGCGCTTCATGTGGCGGGTGAGCGCGCGGCGGGCGGCCTCGATCTGGCGCGCGGTCACGCGCTCGGGCTCGGTCGCCTTCAGGCCGAACTGGCCGAACGCCAGCGTCGTGCCCGAACTGGCGACCCCATGGATGCGGCCCTTGAAGGCCTTGCGGAATTTGGTCCGTGTCGGCTGCAGCATGATCGTTCTCTTTACGCTCCGGCCGTCATCTCACGACGCGGGCGGCCGGCTTCGGATTCCTGGAGCTTCTTGTCCTGCGCCATCGAGTCGTGTTCGAGGATTTCGCCCTTGAAAATCCAGACCTTGACGCCGCAGGTGCCGTAGGTGGTGAAGGCGGTCGCCACCCCGTAATCGACGTCGGCGCGCAGGGTGTGCAGCGGCACGCGGCCCTCGCGGTACCATTCCAGGCGGGCGATCTCGGCGCCGCCGAGGCGGCCCGAGCAATTGATGCGGATGCCCTCGGCGCCCAGCCGCATGGCGGTCTGCACCGCGCGCTTCATGGCGCGGCGGAAGGCGACCCGGCGTTCGAGCTGCTGGGCGATCGATTCGGCGACGAGCTGGGCGTCGAGTTCGGGCTTGCGGATTTCGATGATGTTGATGACGACGTCGGAGTCGGTCATCTTGGCCACCACCTTGCGCAGCTTCTCGATGTCGGCGCCCTTCTTGCCGATGACCACGCCCGGGCGCGCGGAATGGATCGTCACCCGGCACTTCTTGTGCGGGCGCTCGATCACGATCTTGGACACCGCCGCCTGCTTGAGCAGCTTCATCAGCTCGGCGCGGATTTTCATGTCCTCCTGCAGCAGCGTGCCGTACTCGTTCTTGCCGGCATACCAGCGCGAATCCCAGGTCCGGTTGATGCCGAGCCGCAGGCCGATCGGATTGATCTTCTGACCCATCGTCTGTCTCTCTCTAAGCCGCCGCTTCGACCTGACGCACGACGATGGTCAGGTGCGAGAACGGCTTGAAAATGCGTCCCGAACGGCCGCGGCCGCGCGGAGTGAAACGCTTGATCACGAGTGCCTTGCCGACATGCGCCTCGGCGACGATCAGGTCGTCGACGTCGAGGTCATGGTTGTTCTCGGCGTTGGCGATCGCCGATTCCAGGCACTTCTTCACGTCCTTGGCGATCCGCTTGCGCGAGAATTGCAGGTCCGCGAGCGCGGACGCCACCTTCTTGCCGCGGATCATCTGCGCCACGAGATTGAGCTTCTGCGGCGACACCCGCAGCATGCGAGCGACCGCCTTCGCCTCGTTGTCCGGGAGCGTTCTTTCGCGCGCGCGCTTGCCCATGATCTACCTCTCTCAATCCCCTCAGGCCGCGCCGGTGCGCTTGGCCTTGCGGTCCGACGAATGGCCGTGGAAGGTGCGGGTCGGCGAGAACTCGCCGAACTTGTGGCCGACCATTTCCTCGGTCACGGTCACCGGAATGTGCTTCTGCCCGTTATAGACGCCGAACGTCAGGCCGACGAATTGCGGCAGGATGGTCGAGCGGCGGCTCCAGATTTTGATCACGTCGTGACGGCCGGACGCGCGCGCCTTGTCTGCCTTCTTGAGCAGATAGCCGTCGACGAACGGACCTTTCCAGATTGAGCGCGGCATCGGGCGGCTCCTTAGCTCTTCTTCTTCCGAGCGTGACGGCTCGAGACGATGAATTTGGTGGTGGACTTGTTCTTGCGGGTCTTCTTGCCCTTGGTCGGGAAGCCCCAGGGCGTAACCGGATGGCGACCGCCCGAAGTGCGGCCTTCGCCGCCGCCATGCGGATGGTCGACCGGGTTCATGGTGACGCCGCGATTGTGCGGCCGCCAGCCGGTCCAGCGCGTGCGGCCGGCCTTGCCGATCGACACGTTCATGCGATCGGGGTTGGAGACCGCGCCGATCGAGCCCATGCAGCGGCCGTGCACGAGACGCTGCTCGCCCGAATTCAGGCGCAGGATCACGTATTCGCCGTCGCGGCCCACGATCTGGGCATAGGTGCCGGCCGAGCGCGCGATCTGCCCGCCCTTGCCGATCTTCAACTCGATATTGTGCACGATGGTGCCGACCGGGATGTTGGCGAGCGGCATGGCGTTGCCCGGCTTCACGTCGACATGCTCGCCGGAGACGACGATGTCGCCGGCGGCCAGGCGCTGCGGCGCGAGAATATAGGCGAGATCGCCGTCGTCGTACTTGATCAGGGCGATGAAGGCGGTGCGGTTCGGATCGTATTCCAGCCGCTCCACTTTCGCCGGCATGTCGAGCTTGCGGCGCTTGAAATCGACGATGCGGAACGCCTTCTTGTGGCCGCCGCCGCGGAAGCGCGAGGTGATGCGGCCGTTATTGTTGCGGCCGCCGGTGGAGACCTTGCCTTCGGTCAGCGTCTTGACCGGCGCGCCCTTGTGCAGGCCGGCGCGGTCGACGAGGACAAGCTGGCGCTGACCCGGCGTCGTCGGCTTATAGGTGCGAAGTGCCATCGCGCGCTCCTTACAGACCCGTGGTCACGTCGATGCGGTGACCCTCTTCGAGGGTGACGATCGCGCGCTTGACCGGCGATTGGGTGCCGACCGTGCCCTTGAACGCCTTCACCTTGCCCTTGCGGACCAACGTGTTGACGGACTTGACCTTGACGTCGAACAGCTTCTCCACCGCCGCCTTGATCTGCGGCTTGGTGGCATTGCGCGCGACCTTGAACACGACCTGGTTGTACTCGGACGCCGTCGTCGCTTTTTCGGTAATGACCGGGGCGACGATGACATCGTAATGGCGCGGATCGGTGACGGCGGGGGCCTTGCTCATTTGAACCGCGCCTCCAGCGCATCGAGGGCGGCTTTCGTGAGCACGAGCTTGCCCTTCCGCATGATGTCGTAGACGTTGATGCCCTGCACCGGCAGCACGTCGATATGGGGCAGATTGCGCGCCGCCTTCTGGAAGTTCGCCTCGATCTCGGCGCCGTCGACGATGAGGGCGTTGGCGATATCGAGCTTGGCGAAATGCTTGCCGAGGGTGTGCGTCTTGGCGTCTTTCACGCTCGCCTTGTCGAGCACGACGATGCCGCCGTCCTTGGCCTTGGCGGAGAGCGCATGCCTGAGCGCGAGCGCACGCACCTTCTTCGGCAGGTCGTGCGAATGGTCGCGCACATGCGGGCCGAACACACGGCCGCCGCCGCGGAATTGCGGCACGCGCGCCGAACCGTGCCGCGCCGAACCGGTGCCCTTCTGGCGGTACATCTTCTTGCCGGTGCGGTTGATTTCGTCCTTGAACTTGACCTTGTGGGTGCCGCGGCGGCGCTTGGCGAGCTGCCAGCGCACGCAGCGCGCGATGATGTCGCTGCGCGGCTCGAGCGCAAAAATCGCATCCGGCAACTGCACCGAACCCGATTCCTTGCCGTCGAGCGAGAGGAGCTTCACTTCCATGACCGTCAAGCTCCCTTCTCGGTTTCAGCCGGCGCGGGCGCATCGGCCTTGGCCGCCGCTTTCGTCTCGGCCGCCTCGACTTCCGCCGCCGGCTCGCGGAACCTGCCGGGCTTGGGCGCGTCCTTGGGAAGCTCTTTCTTCACCGCGTCGCGCACGGTGATCCAGCCGCCCTTGGCGCCGGGAACGGCGCCCTCGACCAGGATCAGCCCGCGCTCGCTGTCGGTCTGCACCACCTTGAGATTGAGCGTGGTGACGCGCTCGACGCCCAGGTGGCCGGCCATCTTCTTGTTCTTGAAGGTCTTGCCCGGATCCTGGCGGCCGCCGGTCGAACCGTGCGAGCGGTGCGAGATCGACACGCCGTGCGAGGCGCGCAGGCCGCCGAAATTCCAGCGCTTCATCGGACCGGCAAAACCCTTGCCGATCGAGGTGCCGGTGACATCGACGAACTGGCCGACCACGAAATGGTCGGCGGTGATTTCCGCCCCGACCGGGATCACCGCATCGTCGCTGACGCGGAATTCCACGACCTTGCGCTTGGGCTCGACCCTGGCGACGGCGAAATGGCCGCGCTCGGCCTTGCTCACGTTCTTCACCTTGCGGCTGCCGGCGCCAAGCTGGAGCGCGACATAGCCGTTCTTGTCCTTGGTGCGGTGGCCAACAACCTGGCAGCCCGCGAGCTTGAGCACCGTCACCGGCACGTGCTCGCCGGCATCGGTGAAAACCCGCGTCATTCCGACCTTCTGTGCGATCACTCCGGAGCGCATCGTTGCCGTCTTTCCTTCAACCGTTCAGCTCAGAGCTTGATCTCGACGTCGACGCCGGCGGCCAGGTCGAGCTTCATCAGCGCGTCCACGGTCTGCGGCGTCGGATCGACGATGTCGAGCAGGCGCTTGTGCGTGCGCATCTCGAACTGCTCGCGGCTCTTCTTGTCGATATGGGGCGAGCGGTTCACCGTGAATTTCTCGATCTTGGTCGGGAGCGGAATCGGACCGCGGACCTGCGCACCCGTGCGCTTGGCCGTGTTCACGATCTCGCGCGTCGACGCATCGAGGATGCGGTGATCGAACGCCTTGAGCCGGATCCGGATATTCTGGCCGTTCATATTCGTTTCTCTCTGTTTCTTCCCCCTCGCCCCGCTTCAGCGGGGAGAGGGTCGGGGTGAGGGGCCGCTCTCAAGTCTGAGGGGACGCCCCCTCACCCGACCTCGCATTCGCTCGGTCGACCTCTCCCCGCGAGCGGGGAGAGGTGAAGAAAGTTACTCGATGATGCTGGCGACGACGCCCGCACCGACGGTGCGGCCGCCTTCGCGGATGGCAAAGCGCAGCTTCTCTTCCATCGCGATCGGCACGATCAGGTGCACTTCCATCGCGATGTTGTCGCCCGGCATCACCATTTCCGTGCCCTGCGGCAGGTGCACGACGCCGGTCACGTCGGTCGTGCGGAAATAGAATTGCGGCCGGTAATTGGTGAAGAACGGGGTGTGACGGCCGCCCTCCTCCTTGGTGAGGATGTAGGCCTCGGCCTTGAACTTGGTGTGCGGCTTCACCGAGCCGGGCTTGCACAGCACCTGCCCGCGCTCGACTTCCTCGCGCTTGGTGCCGCGCAGCAGCGCGCCGATATTGTCGCCGGCCTCGCCCTGGTCGAGCAGCTTGCGGAACATTTCGACGCCGGTGACGACGGTCTTCTGGGTCGGACGGATGCCGACGATCTCGACTTCCTCGCCCACCTTGATGACGCCGCGCTCGACACGGCCGGTGCACACGGTGCCGCGGCCGGAAATCGAGAACACGTCTTCGACCGGCATCAGGAACGGCTGATCCTTCGGACGCTCCGGCTGCGGGATGTATTCGTCAACCGCCTTCATCAGCGCGAGGATGGCTTCCTTGCCGAGCTTGGGATCCTTGTCTTCGAGCGCGGCGAGCGCCGAGCCCTTGACGATCGGGATCTTGTCGCCCGGGAAATTGTACTTGGACAGCAGCTCGCGGACTTCCAGCTCAACCAGTTCGAGCAGTTCCGGATCGTCGACCATGTCGCACTTGTTGAGGAAGACGACGATCGCCGGCACGCCGACCTGGCGGGCGAGCAGGATGTGCTCGCGGGTCTGCGGCATCGGGCCGTCGGCGGCCGACACGACGAGGATCGCGCCGTCCATCTGGGCGGCGCCGGTGATCATGTTCTTCACATAGTCGGCGTGGCCCGGGCAGTCGACGTGGGCATAGTGGCGCTTCTCGGTCTCGTACTCGACGTGGGCGGTCGAGATCGTGATGCCGCGCGCCTTCTCCTCCGGGGCCTTGTCGATCTGGTCATAGGCGGTGAATGTCGCGCCGCCGGTTTCCGCCAGCACTTTGGTGATCGCCGCGGTCAGCGACGTCTTGCCATGGTCGACGTGACCGATGGTGCCGATATTGCAATGCGGCTTGGTGCGTTGGAATTTCTCTTTGGCCATGGAACTCTCCCGTGCGGGTCTTTCTGGCGTTAACGATCTCCGACCAGGCGGATCAGGCGAACTTCGCCTGAACCTCCTGAGCGACGTTTTGCGGTACCTGTTCGTAGTGGTCGAACTGCATCGTGAAGGTCGCGCGGCCCTGCGACATCGACCGCAGCGTGTTGACGTAGCCGAACATGTTGGCGAGCGGCACCATCGCGTTGATGACGTTGGCGTTGCCGCGCATGTCCTGGCCCTGGATCTGGCCGCGCCGCGAATTCAGGTCGCCGATGACCGAGCCGGTGTAATCCTCCGGCGTCACCACCTCGACCTTCATGATCGGCTCGAGCAGCACGGAGGCGCCTTTCTGCAGCCCCTCGCGCAGGGCGGCGCGCGAAGCGATTTCGAAGGCGAGCGCCGAGGAGTCGACGTCGTGATAGGCGCCGTCGATCAGCGCGACCTTCAGGTCCACGACCGGGAAGCCGGCGAGCACGCCGGTGCCGAGCACCGATTCGAGGCCCTTCTCGACGCCCGGAATGTATTCTCTCGGCACCGCGCCGCCGACGATCTTGTTCTCGAACTCGAAGCCCTTGCCCGGCTCGAGCGGTGCAATTTCGAACTTCACGCGCGCGAACTGGCCGGAGCCGCCGGTCTGCTTCTTGTGGGTATAGTCGATGGTGACCTGCTTGGTGATTTTCTCGCGATAGGCCACCTGCGGGGCGCCGATATTGGCTTCCACCTTGTAGGTGCGCTTGAGGATGTCGACCTTGATGTCGAGATGCAGTTCGCCCATGCCCTTGAGGATGGTCTGGCCCGATTCCGGATCGGTCGAGACGCGGAACGAGGGGTCTTCGGTCGCGAGCTTGGCGAGCGCGACGCCGAGCTTTTCCTGGTCGGCTTTCGATTTCGGCTCGATGGCGATCTCGATGACCGGCTCGGGGAATTCCATCTTTTCCAGGATCACCGACTTCTGCGGATCGCACAGCGTATCGCCGGTGCGCACTTCCTTCAGGCCCGCGAGCGCGACAATGTCGCCGGCATAGGCTTCCTTGATGTCCTCGCGGTTGTTGGCATGCATCAGCAGCATGCGGCCGACGCGCTCCTTCTTCTCGCGTGTCGAATTCACCACGCCCGAGCCGCTGGTCAGGACGCCGGAATAGATGCGGCAGAAGGTGATGGTGCCGACGAACGGATCGTCCATGATCTTGAAGGCGAGCATGGCGAGCGGCTCGCGGTCGTCGGACTTGCGCACGACCTCGTTGCCCTTGCCGTCGAGGCCCTTGATGGCGGGCACGTCGACCGGCGACGGCAGATAGTCGACGACGGCGTCGAGCAGCGGCTGCACGCCCTTGTTCTTGAAGGCGGAACCGCACAGCACCGGATAGAAGGCGGCGGTGATCACCGCCTTGCGGATCAGCTTCTTGAGCGTCGCCTCGTCCGGCTCCTTGCCGTCGAGATAGGCGGTCATGGCGTCGTCATCGAGCTCGACGGCGGCTTCCACCATCTTCTCG